>DASRMJ010000001.1:0-4385 GCA_035647995.1 Thermoleophilia bacterium
AGGATCGAACCGCTGACGACGGGAGCCACCACCGCCCATGGGCACCTTCTACGTGACCACACCCATCTACTACGTCAACGACGTGCCACACATCGGGCACGCCTACACGACGACGGCCGCCGATGTCGTGGCCCGCTTCCACCGGCAGCGCGGCGAGGAGGTCTTCTTCCTCACCGGCACCGACGAGCACGGCAACAAGGTGGAGCAGGCCGCCACCGCGCGGGGCATCTCCCCGCGCGAGCACGCCGATCAGATGGTGGGCAAGTTCAAGGAGGTGGCGCGCAAGGTCGACGCCACCAACGACTTCTTCATCCGCACCACCGACCCCGAGCACGAGGCCTTCGTCCAACGGTTCGTGGAACGCTGCCGCGACCGCGGGGACATCTTCGAGGGGTCGTACAGCGGCCTGTACTGCTCGGCCTGCGAGGCCTACCACACCGAGGAGAACCTGGTCGACGGCCTGTGCCCCGACCACGGCACCGAACCCACGTTCATGGAGGAGAAGAACTACTTCTTCCGGCTCTCGGCCTACCAGGAGAAGCTCGCGGCCCACTACCGCGCGCATCCCGATTTCGTTCGGCCGCGTCACCGCTACAACGAGGCCCTCTCCTTCATCGAGCAGGGTTTGGACGACATAAGCATCTCTCGCGCCACTCTCAAGTGGGGCATTTCGGTGCCGTGGGACGAGTCTCAGGTGATATACGTGTGGGTGGACGCCCTCATCAACTACTTGAGCGCCCTGCACTACGCTCCGGGCGACGACCTCCTCCAGCGGTTCTGGCCGGCCTCCTACCACATGATGGCCCAGGACATCCTCAAGTTCCACGGCATCATCTGGCCGGCTCTTCTCATGTCCGCGGGCTACGAACTGCCCGAACACCTGTTCATCCACGGCTATCTGAAGCTGGGCGGGGAGAAGATGTCGAAGACCCGCGGGAACGTCATGGACCCTTTTCCGTTGATAGAGCGCTACGGACCCGACCCGTTCCGGTTCTACTGCTTCCGCGAGGTGAACTTCGGGCAGGACGGCATGGTGGGGGAGGAGAGCTTCAAAGCCCGCTACAACTCGGAGTTGGCAAACGACCTCGGCAACCTCTTGAGCCGCAGCGTGTCGATGATCGGCAAGTATCGTGACGGCGTGGTCCCCATGCCCGCGGATCGGGCCCCGAGCGGGTCGCCGCTTGCAGCCGAAGCCGGACGGGTGGCCGTGACGGCCGGGGACCAGCTCGAGGAGATGGACCTGAGCGGCGCGCTCGACACCATCTGGGAGCTGGTGCGTCGGCTCAACCGCTACGTGGAGGAGCAGGCCCCTTGGAAGCAGGCCAAGACCGGGGATGAATCCGCCCTCGACGCCACGCTCTACGATCTGGCCGAAGGGCTGAGGTTGCTGTCTGTTCTGCTGTACCCCTTCATGCCGGGCACGGTGACAGTCATGCGGGAGCGCCTGGGTTTGGCCGGCGCGGCGGCGGGCGGCACAAGCGGCGCCGCCGTGGGCCAGGGCGCGACCGCGCCCGGATGGGACGAAGCCGTTTGGGGGCGTATGCCGGAGGGTGTCACCGTCGTCCAGGGCGGATCGCTCTTCCCGCGCATCGAAGAGTAGGCTGGTGCGGAGCGGAGGATGATGGCGCCGACAGGCTACATCGATACGCACACGCACCTCGATCACTGCCTCGTGGATCCGAACGAGTTGGTGGCGGCGGCCCGACTTGCCGGCGTCACCACTCTGATCCAGTCGGGCACCGACGCCGATTCGTCACGCCTGGCCGTGGAGTTGGCGGAGAGGTTCCCCGAGGTGTGGGCGACGGTCGGCTTCCACCCCCACGAAGCCAAGGATCTCGACGCCGCCGGCGCCGCGGCCATCGAGGCACTCGTCGGTCATCCGCGCGTGCTGGCGGTCGGCGAGGCGGGGCTCGACTACCATCACGACCACTCACCTCGGGAGCGGCAGCGTGAGGTCTTCGAGTGGCACATGACGGTGGCGGCGCGGGCGGGGCTGCCGCTCGTGGTGCATACGCGGGAGGCCGACGACCATTCGCTCGATCTTCTGGCGGAACACGGCACCGATCTCACCGTCGTCCTGCACTGTTTCTCCATGCCCGATCGCTTGGAGGAGCTCGTAGCGCGCGGATACTACCTGAGCTTCGCCGGCAACGTGACCTTTCCCAAAGCTTCCGCCCTCCAGGACGCGGCGCGCACGGCGCCCGCGGAGAGGATCCTGATCGAGACCGACGCTCCCTATCTGACCCCTGTGCCGCGCCGCGGGCGCCCCAACACGCCGGCGATGGTCACTCACACCTACGCCTTCGTGGCGGGGTTGCGCGGTGTGCAGCCGGCACAGCTTGTGGCCCAGGTGCGGGAGAACGCAGCGCGCGCGTTCCCGCGGCTGGTCCTGGGATAAGGGGTGGCGGCGCCGTCCACAGCAGGCTGGGGCGACGGTCCAAGGGGCGGGTCGAGCGGCGGGTCCAGCGGCGGGTCCAGCAGGCCCCCCGGACTGAGGCAGATCTCCCTGGCCCGGATCGCGGAGTTCGGCATCGAGCCCAAACGCCGTCTGGGCCAGAACTTTCTCATCGACGACAACATCATCGGGGTCATCCTCGACCGGCTCGCGCCGACCCCGGCGGACGTCGCCATCGAAGTGGGCGCGGGGCTGGGTATCCTGACCCAGGCGCTGGCCGCGGCGACCTTGTCGGTGCACGCCTTCGAGATCGATCGGAGTCTGAGGCCCGCACTCGAAGCCACTCTGGCCGACGCCGGGGTCCGGGAGCGTGTGCACCTGGAGTATTCCGACATCATGCGCGTCTCGTTGGAGGATCTGAGGCCCACGCCAACCTTGTGCGCGAGTAACCTGCCCTACTCGATAGCCGCACCGTTCCTGGGCGAGGCGTTGGAACGACTCCCCTCCATCCGCCGCTACTGCGTGATGACACAGCGGGAGGTGGCGGAGCGGCTCGGCTCTCCGCCGGGCAGCAAAGCCTACGGCGCGCCCTCCGTGTGGGTGCAGTTGCACGCGCGGATCCTGGAGACACGCCCCCTATCTCGCACCATATTCCACCCTCAGCCGAACGTGGACTCGAGCCTGATCACGCTGGAGCGGGCCGTCGCCGACCCTCTGGTGACCGAGTATCCAAGGTTGCTGCGGGCCGTCGTGGAAGGGGCGTTCCAGCAGCGGCGGAAGCTCGCGCTCAATTCGCTGTCGGCGGTGCTGGGCGTGGAGAAGGTCCTGCTCGCGGAGGTGCTGACCCGGGCCGGCCTGGCCCCCGGTGTGCGGCCTGAGCAGATGGTGCCGGCGGCGTTCGTCGAGGTGGCGCGTGCCCTGGTGGAGCTGGGGTTGGCCGGTCGCTACAATGAGTCGCACGATCGGGCCGGCGCGGACCGGCTTCACGAAGAAGGGGCGAAGAAGAGTGGCAGAAGATCGCGCTGAAGGCACGCGCCGGCGCGGAACGGCGCTCCTGGTCGGGTTGATGACGGCTCTCCTCGTGGTGGCCCTCGCGGCCACCCTGTCGGCGTGTTCCGACCGGCCACCGCCCGACCCGACCATGGCCGCTCTGGGCGCCGCCGTGGGTGACGCCAAGCTGGATGAGGTCGACTTCTCCGCCCTGCTTGGCTCCTTCGCGTCCGAGTCGTATGGAGCCGCGACCACGTCCGAGCAGGCCGACTACCAACTCTACCTGGCTGCCAAGGCGGCCGACCTGGGCTTGAACAGAGCCGACACCGGCAGCGTGCAGGTGGACAAGAGAGTCTCGGGCACGACGGCGTCGTTCTCGTTCACATTCCCCGTCCGGGAGGGGCTGTTCGCGGTGGCAGATGTGGGTCGCATCGACGTGTCCCTCGTCTACGCCGACTCCAAGTCGCATCCATGGCTCATCGAGAGCATCGTGCTCTCGCGATGACGGTGACCGGTCGTTCCGACGGCGCGCCGGGCCACTCCCCTGCGGGATCGCGGGGTGGGGAGGGGGCCGAGGTTCGGGCCGCGCGCGGCGCTGCGGCCCCAGAGCGGCGGCTGCTCGTCTCGGCGCCGGCCAAGGTCAACCTCTCTCTGTTGGTCGGCCCGCCCGGTGAGGACGGCTACCACCAGCTGGGCACTGTGTTCGTCCCCCTAGACTTGGCCGACGAGCTGGAGATGGCCCTGACTGCTCGCCCCCGGCATGAAGCTCCGGAGACCGCTGAGCCCCTGACGGTGGTGTGCGCGGGTGTCTCTCAGGACGAGAACCTGGTGACCCGGGCGCTGCTGGCCGTTGAGAACGCGACCCGCTGGATCTTCAGCGGCCACGTCACCGTGCACAAGAACATCCCTACGGGCGCCGGTTTGGGTGGCGGCAGCTCGGACGGCGCGGCGGCGCTCCGCGCCGGCGCCGAGATGGTGGCGGAAGCGGGTGGCCCGAGGT
>DASRMJ010000002.1:0-2615 GCA_035647995.1 Thermoleophilia bacterium
TCTCGAGATAGCGATGGCCCGACAGGGCGGTCCGGCCGTGCGGGAATGACGGCCCATCGCGGGTGCTCGGGGCATCGGAGCCTGGCGGGGCGGGGACGCACCCGTCACGCGAGAGGGCGAAAGGAGGTGGTCTGGTACGCCCCCTGAAGGGGTTAGCCCCCCGCAGGGGGAGCACGCGACCGTAATGCACATGAGGGATGTAGCCTGAGGGAGAAGAACGGAGCGATGGCACGACAGATCTTTGAGTGGGACTATTCGGAGTATCCGGGGGCCAAGAAATACCCCCACGTATTCTCGCCTATCCAGATCGGCGGTCTGACGATCCCCAACCGGATCAAGTACGCCGCCACTGAGGACAACCTAAACAGCCATGACGGCTACGTCACCGACGAGGACGTGGCCTACATCCGCGCCCGCGCCAAAGGCGTGGCGGGCGGCATCTGCACCATGCAGGGCGTCTACATGGACGAGCGCCGCTACGGCCAAGGGTATGTGGGTCAGGCGGCTGCTTGGGACGACAAGTTCGTCCCCGGCCTGAAGCGGCTGGCAGACGCGATCCACGACGAGCGTGCGGTCGCCAACTATCAGCTGATGCACTGCGGGCGCGTCGGTGGTGTCGAGACCCCGTGTTGTGAGGGTCCCTCCTACCTGCCGCAGCGGCTGCGTCTCTTCAAGCCCGTCCACGAGATGAGCGCCGAAGAGGTGCAGATCTCGATCCAACAGCACGTCGACGCCGCCCGCCGTGGCATCGAGGCCGGCTTCGACATGATGGAGATCTCCGGGATCGTGGGCTACCTGATCTCGAACTTCCTCTCCGCTTACACCAACCGGCGCACCGACGAGTACGGCGGCGACATCTACGGCCGCTGCAAGTTCATGACCGACATCATCAAGGGTGTGCGCGGCGCCATCGGTCGCGACGTCCCGCTGATCATCCGCATCTGCGCCTGGGAACAGCTCGACGATGTAGGCGGCAACACCCAGGAAGAGTCGATGATCGTGTACCAGGAAGCGCAGAAGGCCGGGGTCGACTCGATCAGCGTGACCGTCGGCTGGCAGGAGTCGATCGTTCCGGTGATCAGCCGCGACATCGACTTTGGCACCTGGCTCTGGGTGCCCGAGAACGCCAAGAAACACGTGGACGTGCCGCTCTCAATGGCTTACCGCCTCTTCCACGCCGACATGGCCGACAAGGCCATCGCCGATGGCAAGATCGACTACTGGGAGAACTGCCGTCCCCAGATCGCGGATCCGCTCATGCCTCTCAAGTACCTCGAGGGTCGCGAAGAGGACATCCGCTGGTGCGTGGCCTGCAACGTCTGCCTGGCCCGTCTGTTCCGTGACGCGCCCATGACCTGCTACATCAACCCGCTCTGCGCCCACGAGAACGACCCGGAGTACTATCCGCAGCCGGCGAAGACCAAGAAGACGGTCTTCGTGGTGGGCGGCGGTCCGGCCGGCCTCGAGTGCGCGGCCGGCGCGGCGGAGCGCGGCCATGAGGTGCACGTGTACGAGAAGGGCGAGAAGCTCGGCGGCACGATCATCGACGCCGGCCTGGCCCCCTACAACGACGATGAGCTCTACGGCATCATCGAGTTCCACAAGGCTCAGTGTGATCAGCGAGGGGTGGAGTTCCACCTTGGCGAAGAAGTCACCGCCGACCTACTCGAGGAGGAGCTACCCGACACCGTGGTGCTGGCGATCGGCTCGACCGTGCGTAAGCCCACCTTCTTCGGCGGCGACCGCGATAACGTCATCACGTTGAAGGAAGCGCTCTACGAAGAGAAGCCCGTCGGCGACAACGTGGTTATCTGGGGCAACAAGAAGCCCGCCATCGGCACCGCCTTGGCGCTCGCGAAGCGCGGTAAGAAGGTCACTCTGGTGGGCAAGGAGCGTAGGGTGGGCAAGGACATCAACCCGTCCTTCCGTTGGCGCTACAACATCTTCCTCCGCCAGAACGGTGTGGTCAGCTACAACGACTGCGACGTCGAGCAGGTTGGCGACGGGCAGGCGATCCTGATCACCTACGACGGCCACAGGGTGCCGGTGAAATGCGACACGGTCGTGCTCGGCGAGCGCGATCCCAACCCGGCTCTCAAGCAGGCTGTGCAGGACAACTCGATAGAGCTGTACGTCATCGGCGACGCCGTCGTGCCTCGGGGCCTCTCGGGCGCCGTGCACGATGGCTACAAGACCGGCCTGCGCATCTGACGGCCGACAGGAAGAGGAAGGAGAACCACAGTGGCAGAGGTGCAGGAAAAGCCCGCCGAGGGCGTGAAGCAACCGAAACCGTTCAATGCCGAGGCCGAGATCGCGAAGCTGTGGGCCAAGTGCCAAGCAGCTCAGGAGGAGATCCGGCGCGCGTTCTATGCGTGGCGTGCCGCCGCCGTGGAGATGGCCGGCGACGGCGCCGACGAGACCGTCATCGCCCTCAAGGCGTGGGAGTCTCGAGGCAAGGACGTCGCCAAGACGTACTTCCCCCGTATCAACCTGGAGAAGGGCAGCTTGGTGGAGCAGATCGGAAAGCTGTACGTGAACAGCTGGCGCAACCAGGGCGCGGTCGTGAAGCTGCAGAAGAGCGAGAACCCCGATGAGGTGTTCATCGTGTGGGAGCG
>DASRMJ010000003.1:0-2055 GCA_035647995.1 Thermoleophilia bacterium
CCTCGGGGGGGGAGAAAGGCCGGCATGGGGGGCGATCTAAGGTCGTTCCGCATAATGTTCAGCGGCGACAAACCCATTGTAGCGCGCCGATCGGTGCGTGTAAAGGGGTGAATGGCGCCGAATGACGTAATGAGCGGTACAGGAGGAGGGTTGAACGGACAGCGGCGGGCTCGAACGATGGTCCGTCAAAGTCTTGCGGCCATCTCCGCGTCGATCGCCGGGAGTTGTCCGCGGTTCCCAGGATTGTGGACGCCGCTCACGGTCCGCTCGTATTCGCCGCCGTCGTCCTTCAGGGAGAGGTCCAGCCGGTGCCCTGCCTGGTCTCCCCTCAACACCCGGACCTTCGGCCTGTCCGCGGGCATGCCTGGTGCGGGCGGCTGTTCCACCACCGCGACGGTGTCGTCGCTCAAGCCGACCACCGTTCCCGGCGGGTAGAGGCCCAGGATCCCCACGAACACCTTCACGAGGATCGGGTCGAAGAATGTCCCCGAGTTCTCCAGAAGATAGGCGATGCCCTCATGGGGGGTCAGGTTCATCTTCCGGTAGACGCGCGGGGTCGTCAACGCGTCATAGCGATCCACCACGGTGATGATGCGACCGAAGAGCGTGACGCGCGACTTCTGGTTGAGAGTCGGATACCCGGAGAGATCGTAGTTGATGTGGTGCTCGAACCCGCCGATGATCGCCCGGAGCGTCGACTGGCTGAGGTGGCCTTGGTTGAGGAGGATGTGGACCGAGTGGATGGGATGCTGCATGATCTCGGAGAGTTCTTCGCGGTTGAGCATGCCCGGCTTGTCGAGGATCTCGCGCGACACAGCGATCTTGCCCAGATCGTGCAGGAACGCCGCTAGACACAGTTCGCCGAGCTGGCTCCTGGTGAGGCCGATCCTCTGACCGAGAGCCACGGAGAGGATGGCCACGTTCGCGGAGTGGGTGAAGAGGTTGTCGTCGAACTCCTTGATGGTGGTCAGAGCGAGTAGCCCGAACTCGTCCGCCAGTATCTGGTCCACCACTGCCTGAGTCACCCTGCGCGCGCGACGCGTGCTGATCTGGCGGTTCTGCGAGATCGAGGAGCGCAACTCGTCCATGACGTCGACGCAGGCTCCATATGTTCGCTCAGGCAGGTCTTCGCCGCCGAACTCGTCATCGTCGACCGGCGGCATGATCTCCACGTGCACGGCCCGCTCCCGCACCAACCGTTGGCGGAGTATCTCCGCGCTCCTGCGCCGGTCTCTCGAGAGCACGAACACGAGGCTCGAGAGTTCGCTCTGGGCAAGGCCGGGGAGGAGGATCACGCCGCCGATGGTCCACACGTCACACATCTGTCCGAGGTAGCGGAGGTGCAGGTAGTCCGAGGCGTTCAGCCGCACCCGTTCCCCGTTCACGAACAGGTACCGCGCCCGCGTGGATATCGCGACCTCGCCCACTGCGTCCAGCCGCCCGCGCAGCGCTCTGTAGAGGTCCGACACAGCGGTCTCCGCGACCGCGTTGCTGGATTCGTGGAGTTCGGCCGTCCGAAGCGCGATGGAGAGCAAGCGCACCAGTTCGCAGTCCTCCTCGCTCGCTGAACGGCGGCGCCGGGGGTCCCCGTCGCTCATGGCGTCCTCCCAGTGGCTCGGCGTATCGTGAGACGTGGCATCGCGCCCGTCACCTCCGGCCGCCAGCGGTGCGTTCCGCTTCTTCGAGGATGCGCTTCGCCTGGCGCCGCACCTCCGCGTCTCCGGACCGGGTCGCTCGGGCGAGCATCTCTCGTGCGGCCGGCGACGCCGTCTTCCCGGCGACCTTCAGCGCCCCGAGCCGGATCGCGGTGGGGCGGCTTCGCAACGTGGGGCGATCCGACCAGAGGTAGTTGAGACCGCGTATCGTCGTGTCGTCGGCGACTTCCGCCAGGGCCTCGAAGAAGGCGTCGATCTCCGCGCCGTCCCGGCGATGGAAGTCCCGTGACGTGACCTGGGCGAGGAGGGTGGCCGCCGCCTCGTGGGGCGTCGTCCGGGGGAGGCTCCGTGCCGCCAGCACGCGCACGGATGGAGCGGGGTCGTCCAAGCACGCGGCGAC
>DASRMJ010000004.1:0-6926 GCA_035647995.1 Thermoleophilia bacterium
GACCCGGCCTTCAACGCCACTTGATGGCGGCATGACCTCACACGTCCGCTCCTCGGGTGGGAATTCAGCCCCGCTGTAGCGGATTGCGGGTACAGGGCACCGCTATCTCCCCACCTAGCACGGTCGCGCCGAAGTATACCAGCCTACGCGGCCGCCCGGCACAACACGCTGGGGGTCGACCACCGACTGTGTGCGGGAGGAGCGGCGCGCGCCGCCGGGCCCGAAGAGACATGAGTGGCGCGGCCGCCAGGCGATGCGGCGACCGTCGCGCCGTGAAGTGACCCGCTCAGGGGAGAAAGGAAGCGGAGAGGGAGGGATTCGAACCCTCGAGACAGGTTGCCCCGCCTACACGATTTCCAGTCGTGCTCCTTCGGCCAGCTCGGACACCTCTCCACGTCACGGGAGGCCCTGGTGCGGCCACCTTGCCGCGCGCGGGACCGGCCTCGAAAACAGACGGGATTATAGCAGAAGCGCGCCTGCCTCCGCCTGTCATCGCCCTCGCAGGGGTGCGCCGGGAGTCGAGGTCGGCGGGCCGGGACCTCGGCGTTCGGCACCCGGCGACTCCCGACCTTGGCCCGTCCCTACCAGGGCCAGGTGGGTTGACCTCCTACCACAAGCCCCCAAACGACGAGGACCAGCGCGCCCGCCGCCGCACCGGGAAGCATCAGCAGGCTCACCGGGTCGTGATCGACGTCCCACATCGAGAGGTGACGGAGGCCCACCGCCGCCAACCCCACCGCCGCGACGATGGCCGGCGTGAGCATCTGACCTTCGACGCCGATGTAGAGGATGCCGCCTCCGTAGGTGACCACCGACCCCACGATGAGGAGCATCTGCTCTCCTGCAACGACTCTCCGGGCGGCTCCTTGGCCGAGCACCAGGATCACGGAACTCATCGCGAACAGGCCCACGGACAGGAGCCAGTGGCCGAGGGTCTCGTCGAAGAACCGGGCCGTGACGCCGAAATCGCCGTGACGCACGACTTCCGGCACCGCCTGGTTGAGCAGGTGCGCACCCGCGTGTTCGCCGTGGCCGGCAAGCGTCAGCGCCAGCGCCGCCCAAAAGACCCAAGCCCAAGGACTCGAGGTGAGCGTGTAGGTGTTCAAGGACCCGTAGCCGGCTCCGATCACCGCTATGAACAGGCGCACGAACCCGAGGGCGATGAGCACGGGCGCCAGCGTCACAAGGAGTAGTTCGAAGAGTCCGATAGGTCTACCGGAGAAGGAGGCCGGGCCGGTGTTCCGGAGCAGCTCCAGACCCTCCCACAGCAGGAGTGCCACGAGGAGCCAGCGCACGCTGCCCTTGACGGGAGCGATCGAGCGTCCGCCGTTCATGCCGCCGGTGCCGAGTGCGTCGGAGGTGGAGCGTGCCGGGTGTCGGACGAGCGGTTCACGAAGTCTTGATTATAACCGGCTCTTCTTGCGCCGAGCACCTCTCATCGATGCACGAGACGTCCAAGCAGGGGCATCTTCACGAAGATGGCGTGGTCGGGACACATCTCCTGGCAGCAGTAGCAGCGGATACAGCGGGAGTAGTCGTGGACGGGCGGCGCGGATCTTGCGCCGCCGGCCGCAGAGGGGCCCTGCCCCGAGCCGGTGCGGCTATCCTTCCGGAACTCCACTGCCTTGGGCTCCACGGGGCAGACTTTCACGCAGGTCCCGCACGACGTGCAGATCGAATGGTCGATCACCGGTCGCGGCACTAGGCGGTCTCTGAGTATCGGGACGTGCCACCCGGCGCCGCCGGTCGTGGAGCCGGGGCGTCGGTTCACCTTGAAGTCGGGGGCGAGGAACGAATCGAGCGGGTCGCCCAACAATTCGACGCCGTGAGCGCGGCCGAGTCCCCAGGCCTCGCCCCAGGCGATCGTTCCCACGAGCGCGGGGTCGAGGCCTACCATGCGGCAATAGGTGGCGTCCATGGCCACGGGGTCGTCAGAGATGAGCAGGACGTTCATGGCGCGCGGGTCTCCTCCCCGCGGGCCGTTGCCCTCCATGGCCACGATCCCGTCCATGACGAACAAGCGGGGCCGAAGCAGGCGGTTCAGGTCGACGAGCATCTGCGTGAAGTGCTCGGCGTCGGGGACGCGGGCGTGAAAGGCGCCCTTGCGTACGCCGGGGATGCATCCGAATTGGTTCTTGATCGCACCCGTGATCCGCGTGAGGGCGTGGGTCTTCATCTTGGGGAGTGAGATCAGGGCGTCGGCGTCGAGGACCGAGGCGGCGATGTCGAACTGCTTGATGAGGCGCCCCTCGGGAAAGGAGACGGTCCGTGCCTCGTGGAAGTCGGCGCGTGCAATACCCAGCTCGTCGGCCGCCTGGGCTATCCTCGCCCTGCGGGCGGCTGTTCGCGTGGGTCCGAATGCGGGCGAGTCGCCGTAGCTGAGTGTCGCGCCGGCGGCGGCCAGGTGGCGCGCCACCGCCGCGAAGACAGTCGGGTGCGTGGTCACCGCGTCGTCGGGGGTGCTTGGCACCAGCAGGTTGGGCTTGAGCAGGAGACGTTCCCCCGGCCGCGCGAACCGCTCCGCGCCGCCGAGGAGGTCGAGGCCTCGACCGACGGCGCCGAACACGTCCTCAGCTCGGTAGCCCTCGCACCGGACCACGGCGACCTGAGGTGCTGTCAATGGTGCCTCCATGGGTTCCTACCTTACTGCCCCCAGGCCTCGGATGCCAGAACGCGTGGGGCTGGGCGACTGTCAAGGGATGGGGCCGGGGCGACTTTCGTCGCCCCGGCCCCGAGAAGTCACATGCTGCGTCGCCGCGGTCTCCGGAGACCGGGCTCCGCTCTGGCGAGGGATCCCTGCTAGTCGACCATGGGGATGCGCATGCCATAGAAGGAGCGCCACACGAACACCACGGAGACGAGGAAGAAGGCGCCTGCCAGCGCGAGCGTCACGCCCCGGCCCTGCTCGTGGGCCATGCTCACCGCCAATTCCACGGCCAGCAGGCCGAACAGGGTGGTGAACTTGATCACCGGGTTCATGGCCACCGAGGAGGTGTCCTTGAAGGGGTCACCGACGGTATCGCCCACCACAGTCGCGGAGTGCAGGTCGGTGCCCTTCTCCTTGAGATCCACCTCGACGATCTTCTTGGCGTTGTCCCACGCGCCGCCGGCGTTGGCCATGAAGATGGCCTGGTACAGCCCGAAGATCGCGATGGAGATGAGGTAGCCGATGAAGAAGAACGGCTCCAGGAACGCGAAGGCCAGGGTTGCGAAGAACACGGCCAGGAAGATGTTGAACATCCCCTTCTGCGCGTACTGCGTGCAGATCTCCACCACCTTCTTGCTGTCACTCACCGAGGCTTTGACCACGGTGTCGTCGAGCCTGATGTTCGCCTTGATGAACTCCACCGCTCGGTACGAGCCGGTGGTGACGGCCTGGATGGAGGCGCCGGTGAACCAGTAGATCATGGCGCCGCCGCTGATCAGCCCGAGCAGGAACGGGGGGTGCAGCAGAGAGAGGTTCTCGATGCCGGTGGTGAGGCCGTCGGTGAGGAGCACGATGATCGAGAAGATCATGGTCGTGGCGCCCACCACAGCCGTGCCGATGAGCACGGGCTTGGCCGTCGCCTTGAAGGTGTTCCCGGCTCCGTCGTTCTCTTCGAGGTTGTGCTTGGCCACCGAGAAGTCGGGCTTGAAGCCGAAGTCACGCTCGATCTCCGCTGCTATGTCGGGCACCTCTTCGATCAGCGAGAGCTCGTAGACCGATTGGGCGTTGTCGGTGACCGGGCCGTAGGAGTCCACGGCGATGGTCACCGGACCCATGCCCAGGAAGCCGAAGGCCACGAGGCCGAAGGCGAAGACGGCCGGCGCGATCATGAGGTCCGAGAGGCCGAGGGTGCTCACTCCGTAGGCGATGCCCATGAGGCTCACGATGGTGAGGCCCAGCCAGTAGGCGCTGAAGTTGCCGGCCACCAGCCCGGAGAGGATGTTCAGAGACGGTCCGCCTTCACGCGACGAGGTGACCACCTCGCGCACGTGGGCCGATTTGACCGATGTGAACACTTTGACCAGCTCCGGGATTATGGCGCCCGCAAGCGTGCCGCAGGTGATCACCGTAGAGAGCTTCCACCACAGGGTGCCGTCACCGAGATCGGCGATGAGGAGGTAGCTGGCCGCGTAGGTGAAGGCCACCGACACGATCGAGGTGAGCCACACCAGTGTGGTCAGCGGTGCCTCGAAGCTCATCTTGTCGGCGTGTGCGTAGCGGGCCCGGGCGATGGCGGCGTTGACCAGATAGGACCCGCCGCTGGCCACGATCATCATCACGCGCATGGCGAAGATCCACACCAGAAGCGACACCTGCACTTGGGTCTCGGTTACCGCGAGCAGGATGAACGAGATCAGGGCCACGCCGGTCACGCCGTAGGTCTCGAAGCCGTCGGCGGTGGGGCCCACGGAGTCGCCGGCGTTGTCGCCGGTGCAGTCGGCGATGACGCCCGGGTTGCGCGCGTCGTCTTCCTTGATGTTGAAGACGATCTTCATGAGGTCGGAGCCGATGTCGGCGATCTTGGTGAAGATGCCGCCCGCAATGCGGAGGGCGGAGGCGCCCAAAGACTCGCCGATGGCGAAGCCGATGAAGGTGGCGCCGGCGTAGTCGCGCGGCACAAACAGGAGCACGCAGAGCATCACGAGGAGCTCGACGCTGATGAGGAGCATCCCGATACTCATGCCCGCCTTGAGCGGGATGTTGTAGATGTTGTACGGCTTGCCGCGCAGGCTGGCGAAGGCCGTGCGCGAGTTGGCGAAGGTGTTGATGCGGATGCCGAACCAGGCCACGCCGTAGCTGCCGCCGATGCCCAGCAGGCTGAAGATGAGGATCACCAGCACCTTCAGTAGCGAGAAGTTCTGCAGCACGCCGAAGTAGAAGGCCATGATGACGCCGATGAACAGCCAGAGGATCAGCAGGAACTTGCCTTGCTGGAAGAGGTAGGTCTTGCATGTCTCCCAGATGAGCTCGGAGATCTCACGCATGGAGGAGTGCACCGGCATGTTCTTGAGCTGCACGTAGATGACCAGGCCGAAGAGCAGGCCCAGACCGCACACGAACAGGCCCAGGGTCAGGAGAAGTTGTCCGCTGATGCCGATGAAGCTTACGCTGCCCAGGTCGGGCAGCACCAGGTTGGCCTCGCCGCCTTCGGCCGCCAGTGCCGCCGGCGCGAACGCCAGCGAAAGCGTCGCGAACAGCACGAAAACCGCTGTCGCCAAGAACGAACGGGCCCCGGGGCGGCGTTCCCGAGACCGATAGATCGCGTCCACTCACATCCTCCTAGGTCGACACGCCGGGTTCATGTTTAAGCGTGCTTAAAGATACTTGTGAGTATGTTACACGCGGTCGAGCGCGACTGTCAATCGGTGGGCGGCACAAGATCGAGGTCGCGTGGTATCAGGATGGCCATAGGCGGCCCGACCGTCTTGAGAAGCAGGCCGAGGTCGGTGCCGCGGGAGCGCGCCTGGTTCGAGACGCAGGCTTCGGCGAAGTGGCCGAAACGGGCATCCGCGCTTGGCGCTCTTCGTGCGGAGATGTATCGGGCGTACTCGGAGGGGGCTGCGGGGTAGATGCGACAGGGAGTCGGCGTCGCACGTCATCCCAAGTCGGTGCGCCGGGGCGGTGGACCGGCGGTGTCGGTAGAGATCGAGTGGTCACGAAGGTGGAGGTAGCATGTCAGTGATGACGGAGGTAGGGAGGGATCTGGAGTCGAGCGCGGGGACAGCCGCTACTTCGCCGAGTCCGCCTGGGCCGGCGGTGGACGGCGGCCACCGCGGGGCGGGCCCGGCGGTGGCGTGGGTGATGGTAGCCTCGTGGGTGCTTGCCGCCCACTTCCTTCGCTCCTTCGACCTTCCGTTCGTGTTGTTCTTCCTGCTCCTGCCCATGCTCCTGGCGGTGCGGCGGGCCTGGGCCGCGCGTATCGCGCAGGTGGCGTTGCTGTTCGGGGTGTTCGAGTGGGTTGCGACCACGGCTCGACTTCTCGCCGAGCGTCGCGCCACGGGAGAGCCCGCCGGGCGCATGGTGCTCATCATGGCCGCAGTTATCGTCTTCACCGCGGCGGCTGCCGCTGCATTGGAGTCGAAGGGAGCGCGCAAGCGGTTCGGGCTTCGGACCCTCGGCTTCTTCTCGGCAGGGCCGCCGTCACAGCCTGGGGAGTAGCTGGATCGTACGCACGCCGTCCGGATCCAACGCCCCCGGAACCCGGTGGCTGTCGGAATCCTGCGGCCGCCGCCCCACGATTGACCGGGCGCCCTGCGACGGGCGGCGAAGGCGAGCTGCGAACGGCGTAGGGGGACAGAAGCGGGCTTCACTCACGAATAGCTCTTCCGTCCGTTGCCGGTACGGTTTAGTATCGCCCTCAACATGTGGCCGTTCCGGATCCGGGCGCGGAGTCGCCGCCCGATCCCGCGGCCGCGAAACGAGCGCCGGAAACGGCAGGGAGGTCTACATTGGCAGCACTCGACCGCTTCTTCCATCTCACCGAGAGGGGGACCAACGTCAGGACCGAGGTGATCGCCGGGTTCACCACCTTCATGACGATGGCCTACATCATCTTCGTGAACCCAGGGATCCTCTCGGCTGCGGGCGTTCCTTTCGCCGCCGCGGCGACGGCCACCGCCCTCGGCGCCGCACTCATGACCCTCTCCATGGCCTTGATCGCGAACCGTCCGTTCGCCTTGGCCTCGGGTATGGGCTTGAACGCGGTGGTCACGTTCTCGGTCATCGGTTTCCAGCAGGCAAACGTGCCCTGGCAGGTGGGCATGTCGGTGATCTTCGCTGAAGGCATCATCATCCTTATTCTGGTACTCACCGGTCTGCGCGAAGCCGTCATGAACGCGATCCCCGTCAACCTCAAGCGGGCTATTGGGGTGGGCATCGGCCTCTTCATCACGACCATCGGCATGAACGAGGGCGGCTTCATTCGTCCCGCGCCCATCAC
>DASRMJ010000005.1:0-4152 GCA_035647995.1 Thermoleophilia bacterium
GCGCCTGGAGGTCGGTGGGGAAGCCGGGATGCGGCAGTGTCGCGACATCCGTCGCCGTGTAGTACTGCGGATCGCCCCAGGCACGTATCTTGCGGTGGTCGTCCTTCACTTGAACGCCCGCGGCTCTGAGTTTGCTGAGGAACATGTCGAGGTGGTGGGGAGTGACTCCGTGCACCTCCACGTCGCCGCCGGTTATCGCACCCGCGATGAGGAACGTGCCCGCCTCGATGCGGTCACCAATGACCGTGTGCTCGGCCGGCTGCATGCCCGCGACGCCACGCACGATGATCTGGGGCGTGCCCGCTCCTTGCACATCGGCGCCCATGCTCACGAGGAACTTGCCCAGATCCACGATCTCGGGTTCGCGGGCCGCGTTGTCGATCACCGTGACGCCTTCGGCCAGCACCGACGCCATCAGCAGATTCTCGGTGGCTCCGACGCTCGGATACTCCAGCACGATGGAGGCTCCCACCAACTTGGCCGCCGCCGCCTCGACGAACCCGTGGTCGGAAGTCACAACGGCCCCCAACTGCTCGAGGCCGCGCAGGTGGAAGTCGATCTTGCGGGGTCCCAGATTGCAGCCGCCGGGCATGGCAACGCGACCCCGGCCGAACCGAGCCACGAGCGGCCCCATTATCTGGAACGAGGCGCGCATCTTCTGCACGAGTTCATAGGGAGCTGCGTGGGGCTCGACCGCCGACGTGTCGATGGTCATGTCCCCCGAGTCGAAGCGCACGCGGGCGCCGAGATACTCGAGGACATCACTCATGGTGCGCACGTCCTCGATGTCGGGGACGTTGTGAAGCACACTCGTGCCGTCGGCCAGGAGACTGGCGGCCATGAGTTTGAGAGCCGAGTTCTTGGCTCCCGAGACCGTGACAACACCGGCGAGACGCCGCCCCCCGCGCACTACGTAGCGGGAGTCCTCCAGGTCATACATGCTGCGAGACTAACCCTTTCACGAAGCGAGGGCAACCCCAGGGGTCGCCCTCGCCGATTCCGCTGCTGTGTTGGCGGCCGTCAGCTCTTCTTGGTCACCGTCAGGCGGTTCTTCGCACGCTTCAAAGCCATGGTCTCTCGGAACGGATCGATCTCGTCGTCTTCGGGGGCGCCGCCGCTCTTGAGCAGAGCCAGCCGCTCCTGAGCGCGGGCGAACGCCTCTTCGGCCCGGGGCACGTCGATCTCAGTGGCGAGCTCGGCCGCGTCGGCCAAGACGATGACCTTGTCGAACTGCACTTTCACGAAACCCTCGGCGACCGCTAGCGACAACCACGTGTCTTGGAGGGTCTTGATCCGGATCTCCCCGATCGACAGGCGCGCCACGATGGGCGCATGCCGCGGCAGGATGCCCATCTCCCCACGATCCGCGGGGACGATGACCATCGCCACGTCGCCGTCGAAGACGAGCCCGTCCGGCGAGACCACTTCCAGGCGGAGGAAGTGTCTGTCGTCGGCCACGCGCTACTCCTCCTCGGACTGGCCGCGCATGCGGCGCGCGGTGGAGACCACCTCTTCGATGGCACCCACCATGTAGAACGCCTGCTCCGGATGGTCGTCATGTTTGCCCTCGACGATCTCCTTGAAACCCTTGATCGTGTCGGCCAACTTCACGTACTTGCCCGGGCGGCCGGTGAAGGTCTCGGCCACGTTGAACGGCTGCGAGAGGAACTTCTCCACCTTGCGGGCGCGCTGCACGACGAGCTTGTCCTCGTCGGAGAGCTCGTCCATGCCCAAGATGGCGATGATGTCCTGAAGGTCCTTGTAGCGCTGCAGGATCTCCTGCACCGCGGCGGCCGTGTCGTAGTGCTCGTCGGTCACGATGCCGCGCGAGAGCGCGCGGCTCGTGGAGTCGAGCGGGTCGACGGCCGGATAGATGCCCTTCTCCGAGATGGACCGGCTGAGCACCGTGGTGGCGTCAAGGTGTGCGAAGGAGTTGGCCGGCGCTGGGTCGGTGAGGTCGTCCGCAGGCACGTAGATGGCCTGGATGGACGTGACCGAGCCGCGGCTGGTGGAGGTGATGCGCTCCTGGAGTTCGCCCATCTCCGAGGCCAGAGTGGGCTGGTAGCCCACGGCCGAGGGCATGCGACCGAGAAGGGCCGACACCTCGGAACCCGCCTGCACGAAGCGGAAGATGTTGTCGATGAAGAGGAGCACGTCTTGCCCCTGCACGTCGCGGAAGTACTCGGCCATGGTGAGGCCCGACAACCCCACGCGCAGGCGCGCTCCCGGGGGCTCGTTCATCTGCCCGAACATGAGGGCGGTCTTGGCGAGCACGCCCGACTCCTTCATCTCCAGGTAGAGGTCGTTGCCCTCACGGGTCCGCTCCCCCACCCCGCAGAACACGGAGATACCGCCGTGCTCGATGGCCAGGTTGTGGATCATCTCCTGGATGAGCACCGTCTTGCCCACGCCGGCACCGCCGAAGAGACCCACCTTGCCGCCTTTGACGTATGGAGCTAGCAGGTCGATCACCTTGATGCCCGTCTCGAAGATCTCGACGGTGGGGTTCAGGTCCTCGAAGCCGGGAGCCTGACGGTGGATAGGCCAGCGTTCCACGTCGGCGGGGATAGGCTCCCCTTCATCGATGGGATCGCCGATCAGGTTGAAGAGGCGCCCGAGGGTGGCCTCGCCCACCGGGACGGTGATGGCCTGGCCGGTGTCCGTGACTTCCATGCCCCGGGCGAGGCCGTCGGTGGAGTCCATGGCCACGGCGCGCACCTTGTTGTCGCCCAAGTGCTGCTGCACCTCGGCCACAAGGAAGATGCGCCCCGCATCGGTGGTCACATCGATCTCGAGGGCGTTGTAGATGGCGGGGAGTTCGTCGGGAAACCCCACGTCGATCACGGCCCCCATTATCTCTACGATCCTACCTTTGTTCATCGTGTCAGCTTTCCTCCCTCTTCCAGGGGCGCGAGCCTCGCCCGACCCCGGTCATGGTCGTTCGGGTCAGGATAGGGCGTCGGCCCCTGCCACAACTTCAAGGATCTCCTGGGTGATCGACGCCTGTCGCGCCCGGTTCATGGCCAGGGTGAGCCTGTCGATCATCTCGCCCGCGCTCTCGGACGCGTTGCGCATCGCGGTCATGCGGGCTCCGTGCTCGCTCGCGGTGCTCTCGAGCAGCGCACGGTAGACGGTCATCTCCACATAGCTCGGCAGCAGGTCGTTCAGGATGACGTCGGCCTGCGGCTCGAAAAGGAAGTCCATGTGCGGCGCGGCGCCGTCAGGCGTGTAGGCCTCCACCACCTGCTCCTGCAGAGGAAGCATCACCTGCTCGGTGACCCGCTGCTCCATCGCGCTTACGAAATGGTTGAAGATGAGAATCACGCGGTCAACCGCCTCGGTGGTGTAGAGCTCGGCTACCCGGTTCGCCAGCGCCTGAGCGTCAAGGAAAGCGGGGCGATCGGTGATGCCCACGTAGGAGCCAGCCACCGCGACGTTCTGGAAGCGGAAGGTGCCCACCCCCTTCTTGCCCACTACTATCAGGTCGACCTCGATGCCCTGGCTCTCGTATTCGCGCCTGCGTTCCTGAGCCAGGCGGACGATGTTTGAGTTGAACGCCCCGCACAGACCGCGGTCCGCGGTCAACGCCACCAGGGCGACCCGGCGCACTTCGTCGTGCTGCTTGAGCAACGGGTAGCGCGCACGATCCACCTCGATGTACCTAGCCAGACCCGCGATGAACTCCATCATGCGCACGGCGTAGGGTCGGGTGGCCTCGATCCGCATCTGCGCTCTGCGCAGGCGCGCGGCGGCCACCATCTCCATGGCCTTGGTGATCTTCTTGGTGTTGTGTACGGAGGTGATCCTCCGCTTGATGTCTCTCTGTGAAGCCATCTGCTCTTCTGGGCCCTAGGCCTCTACCGGCGTTCCCGGCACCGGGGCTTGCCCGCCGACGAAGTCCGCCTTGAACGCGCGGATGGCCTCGTTCAGCTTCGCCGTCGTGTCGTCGGAGAGCTCCTTGCTGGTGCGGATGGTGTCGCCGATCGCGGCGTGACCGGACTTGAGGAAGTCACGCAACCCTTGGTTGAACTCAGGGACCTTCGCCACCTCGATGTCGTCGAGGTAGCCCTTGGTCGCCGCGAAGATGATGGCCACCTGGTCCTCCACCGGCCACGGATCGTACTGGGGCTGGTTGAGGGTCTCCACCAGACG
>DASRMJ010000006.1:0-2341 GCA_035647995.1 Thermoleophilia bacterium
ATCCTGGATCCATCGATGAAGTCGGTGTGGGAGGCGCGGCGTGCGTCTCTGGATGGCGGGACCAGAACGCGGAAGTGCCAACCACCGCTTAGCGCCACCTAAGTGACGGCGACGGTGTTCGCGTCGAGCTCGCCAACTTCCGCGCGATATCCGCCGGTGTCCACCGGCATCCGCCCCCGTCCGCCGACGACGTCTGCCCACATTCTGCCCACATGCACGAAAGAGGCCCTCCCGATCTCTCGATCGAAAGGGCCTCTGACCTGCACGTTCACTTGTAGCGGGGGCAGGATTTGAACCTGCGACCTCTGGGTTATGAGCAAAATCCCGAGAGCGGTCCGGGCGTTTCGCTTGTGCACCAACCGGGGTAGGATCACGGTATCACCGCAGGCCAGAGGCGCTATTCGCAGTCCACAAGCATCCATCCGCGTCCAGCGTCGTGTGGCAGCGTTTGCGGTCACAGTGCGGTCACGAACAGGGCAACGCTTCCAGGAGGCGACAATGGCGTGGGCTCGCAAGCGAACCACGGCTGACGGCAACCTCACCTTCCGCGGCTACTACCGGGACCCGGACGGCCGGACCCGGTCGGCGGGCTCGTTCCCCTCCAGCCGCGCGGCACTGCGAGCCGCGGCACGGGAGCAGGGCAAGGTCAGCGACGGTACATGGCTGGACCCGGCCCTCGGCAAGATCACCTTCCGCGACTTCGTCGAGACCGTCTGGTTCCCCAGCCGGCACCTCGAACCCACGACCAAGGTCGCCTACCGGTCCTACCTCGACAAGCACTTCCTGCCCGCATTCGGGACCAGGCCCATCGCCAGGGTCCTCCCCTCGACCGTCCAGGAATGGGTGACCAAGGCGGTCGAGGACGGTCTCTCACCGCAGAGCGTCGTGAAGTATCACGTCATGCTCCACTCGGTCTTCAAGCGGGCCGTCCGCGACCGGGTCATCCCCTTCAACCCTTGCGAGGAGACCGAGCTGCCGAAAGTCATCGCCCGCCGCACCAGGACGCTGACACCCGAGGAGTACCGGACGCTCCTGCACGAGATCCCCGATCGCTTCAAGGACCTCATCGTCACCGACATCGAGACCGGCCTGCGCTGGGGGGAGTTGATCGCACTGCGCCCGCGACACATCGACTTCCTGCGCCGGACCATCAACGTCCAGGAGACGATCGTGGAAGTGTCCAAGAAGCACTCGCCTACCGGCGAGCGGATGATCCTCAAGCCCTACCCCAAGAACGACAAGCCGCGGGTCCTCGGCGTCCGACAGGAACTCCTTGACTTGCTCGCCGCGCGGATCGCCCGGCAGGGGCTCGCGCGCGACGACCTGCTCTTCCCCTCAACCGAAGGCGGGAAGAGCGCACTGTCGCGCAACACTTTCCGCACCCGGGTGTGGTTGCCCGCCGTCGAACGAGCCCAAATCGACTTCCCAGTCCGCGTCCACGACCTGCGCCATGCCCACGCCTCGTGGCTACTGGCCGGCGGCGCGGACCTCAAGAGCGTGATGGACCGGATGGGCCACGCTCAGATCATGACCACCCAGAAGTACCTGCACGCCCTGCCGGACGCCGACGGGAAGAACCTGTCCGCCTTCGACCGAATCCTGAACCGCGGTACCCAGTGACTGCCGCGGGTCACGCGGGCCTCGGGAGCGTCATCGCGGACCGATGACGCTCCACCCTCCACCCGCCGTCATCGCCTCGGCTATCGCCCATCCGCAACATGGTGGCCCGACTCCAGGAGGAGGTCACCATGTCCAACACCGCACCCTTGCGACTCGTCTCGACCACGACCATGCCTCGCCGTACCCAGTCACGCGAGATCGAGCGGCCCGTCATCAGCATCACACTGCAGGCGGATGACCGGAGGGTGTTGACCGTGGCCGAGGCCGGTCACGCTCTGGGCATCAGCCGGAGCAAGCTGTACCAGTTCATCGCCGCCGGCGAGATCCGCACGATCCACATCGGACGGTTGCGCAAGGTTCCGGTCGAGGCACTCGACGAGTTCATCGCCACCCGACCGCCGGGACGCTCAACTCACGCGGGGTGAAACAGACGCCTCTACGGGCAGTCTCCGCCTGTCCATGGACAGATACGCGGGTCGAACACGCCCCGGAGCCGCTCCTTGATGAAGTCGGCGTTCGGCGACCACTGCGGGTCCAGCACCCGGGCCACGGTGAAGATCGAGACGTCTGCGACGCCCGAAGACTTGAGCGCGGAGGCCACCGATTGCGCGTGGCCTCCGCTGACCCACGAGTCGTCGATGACCAGAACGTGATCGGGCACTCGCTGGCCGGCGGTGACAGCGAAGTTCTCAGGCCGCAACGACCGTGGTTCGCTCACAAC
>DASRMJ010000007.1:0-3553 GCA_035647995.1 Thermoleophilia bacterium
CCACGGCGCACCGCCCGCATACACGTCGGCCCGTCGCGCGCTCGTTCTCATCGAGCACCTCGCGACACTTGGCCACGTCCACCAATCTTTGCATGCCGTCATCCCGCCTCCATGGTCGTCCCGAGATCGCTCCCCCCGGGCACGCCGCCACGCAGAGGCGACAGCTACCGCATTCACTCTCGCGCACCGGGGAGCCGGTAGGGATAGGGGCGTTGGTGACGACCGTCGCCCACACCATATGCGGGCCGAAGTCACGATGATTCAAGAGTCCGTGTCTGCCGACGTTCCCCAACCCGGCGCAGGTGGCCGCCGCCTTGTGAGAGAAGCGCCCCGCCATGAGAGCGGCGAAGGGCGTCTCCATCGGGTCCACCTCGGGGGGACAACAGAAGTAGCGATACCCGCGGCTGCGAAGGTGGTCGGCGATCCGCCGAAGCGCTGTCTCGAGGACGGCCTGCCCTTGCGCGTCGCGGTGGTCGCTCAAGGCCCTCTGCAGAGCCTTCTCGGAGACGGCGGAGGAGCGTTCGCGCAGCAGGGTCATGGCCGGATGCGCGACTCCCAGAGAGACCCCCACGGGCAGATGCTGGAAATCCACGGGCAGCGCCTCCCGCACGTCTCCGAACCCGACGACGTCCACGCCCGCTTCCCGGGCGATGCAGTCGATGGACTCGGCTAGGGGCGACACCCCGGTCCGAGAAGCGTCTATGCGGAGCGCAACCGAGCTTCCAGTCACAATGGCCTGATCCCTTCGGATCGCGAGTTCGCCTGCAGGTTGGATCGCGAGTTGGACTGCGGGTCGGCCCGCGTGTTCGCCCGCGTGTTCGCCCGCCTCTTCTCCAGCGCAACTCCTACCATAGCACCGTTCCGGTGCCATCCGGGACACCTCTTCGTCCTTGGCGACGACCGCGGCAGACTCGAGCCCTCGGCACTTGTGTCTCGTTCCGCGCATCACGCCGTCAGGTTCCGGTAGATGCGTGGGAGTCTGGTGGGCAGGTGTGCGACGTCCTGGATCACGGTGTATCGGTTCGCCCCGAACATGTTCTCCAGATACGTGGGGCCCTCGGGATCGACGGTGACGCAGAAGACCTTCGTGCCCGACCGCCGTGCCTCGGCCAAGGCCGCCTTGGTGTCCTCGATGGCGTAGCGCAGGTCGCCGTACCCAAGGTCGTAGGGGCGGCCGTCGCTCAGCAGCACGAGAAGCCTCACTCCCGCGTCCACTCGACCCACTTGGTCGGCGGCGTGCCGAAGGGCCGCTCCCAAGCGGGTGTAGCCTGACGGTCGCACCCCGGAGATGCGCCCCGCCACCGCCCGATCGAAGTCCTCCTCGAACCTTTTGACCTGGAACACGTCAACGCGCCTGCGACCGCGGCTCGCGAAACCCATGATCGCGAACCGGTCGCCGAGTCTACCGACCGCCTCCGAGAGCAACACCAGCCCTTGCTTCTCCACGTCCACGACCCGCAGGCCGGCGCCCACCAGCTGGTCCGTGGAGTCGCTCATGTCCAGGAGGAAGAGGACGGCGACATCACGCTGCTTCTTGTCCCGGCGAACGAACACCTTGTCGCTCATCGGCGCTCCCGCCGCCCTGTCGGCCAGTGCATCCACCAGCGCGTCGAGGTCCAGCTCGTCACCTTCCTGCTGCCGGAAGAACCGCGTGATGCGGTCGGGGTTCAGCCGCTCGAACTGCCGCCGGATGAGATGCACCTCTCCCCGGTAGTGGGCGATCGTGTCAGACACGAAGGCCGGATCGCCGCCCGGGATGGCGCGGCATCTCACAGTGCACCAGTCCGGTCTGTAACCACCCTGCTGGAAGTCCCACTCCGGGTATGTGTAGACCGTCCCGTCCGCGTCTCCCGCATCCGCCGCATCCGCCTCGTCCACGTCGAGTTCGAAGGGATCGTCCTCGCCCTGCTCCCCCCGGACACTGATCGACATACCATCCACGGTCTCACTGGGATGGAGGCTCCCGGGCACGTCCACGACCGTACCGGGGATGAGCCCGGCGCCCGGTTCCGACCTGCCCGAAGACCCGCTCAGCGAGGCGATCTTCATTCCCAGGAAGAGGTGATCGTAGTAGGGAGGATGGGGAACGTCGCCCCCCGGGGCCGCACTCCACTCGGCGGGATCCGCAAGCTTGAACTCCATCAGGCGATCTCCCACCAGCGCTTCGAGGCTTCGCGCCGCGCGCAGGGAGTCCTCGGGCAGCGAGGTCGGAGCAGAGAGCGGCTCCAGGATGTTCTCCACCGACTTCGCCAACTCGGTGGGACGCAGCACCCCGACCCCGAAGCGGAACGCCGCCGCGTGGGCGCGTAGAGACGCGGGGGAGAGCGGCGCGGCACCAGCGCCGGAGTAGCGCGCGTATGTGTCGCGCACCACCCTCTCCGCGTCGCTTCGGAGCCCCGGCAACGTGCGCAGGAGGGCGGAGTCGACACGGAAGTCCTCCGCCACCGCGAACAAGAAGCGATCCAGGTCGGACACGGCGGTGGCGGCGGCAGTGGTCCCCGTGCCGGCGGCGGCGGTGGTGGCCGCAGCGGAAGCTGAGGCCGGCGCGCCCCCTCGCCCCTCGCCACCCGCGAGCAGACCCTGCACTCCCGGATCGTCGTAGGGCGTGAAACGCTCGTGGGCGGCGGAGTGGAGCGCTACCAGCTTGTACAGTGAGAACGGCGGCAGCGAGCCGCAGGCCATCGTGGGCCGCACGTACAGTCGGCCGCCGTCACTGAAAGCCGGGATGTCCGAGGGCACGCTCGAGGGGTCAAGGAGGTCGAACATGCTCCGCACGATCGCGGGCCGGCCGAGAAACGCCTCCAAGATGAGCGCTATCCTGCCGCGGTAGGCCGAGAACGAAGCGGTTCGGCACACCACCTCTATGGCCTCGTGCCTCCTCCTCGGCCCGTAGGACATGTACAGCACGAGGTCGTCCTCGCGCTGGGTCAGACGGAGACCCTCGTCCATCCACTCGACGACACCGGAGACCGTCATGTCCGAGGCCAACGCGGGAAGCATCCGGAACAGCCCCTTCGCCGCGTGGCGGGAACGCGCCGCTGCGCGGGCGCTCACATCGACGAGCGGCGGCAGATCATCGGCGCGCAGTTCCGCAGCCCCCAGATCACGATCCCGCGGCCCACGGCCGCCCGCCGAGACGCCGGCCGCCCTGCCGGCCGCCCTGCCTGCGGCGACACCGTGCGCCATCCCCTCCGCTGCCCCACCGACGGCCTCCAAGAACCCCCGCGCCGTGCGCCAATCGACGCGCGAAAGCGCGACCCCGCCCTCGTGATAGGCGCGCAGCAACGGCATCCCGCCGCGCGACACGATCGCCGCCGCATGGATCAGGAAGGCGATAGCCACGTCGACGTCCGCGTCGAAGTCCTCGGCCATCGACGCCGCATCCTGGAAATCGTCATCCGACACCAGCGGCAGAAGGTCGCGCAACAGGGTCATGAAGCCCGCGCCCAGGCGTCCTGAGCGACTGGTGGATAAACGGGCCTGCTCGTACGCGTCGGGCCTCAACTCCGGGTGACCGGATAGGACCGCCAACCCATCGGCACTGACGGAGAGG
>DASRMJ010000008.1:0-3450 GCA_035647995.1 Thermoleophilia bacterium
GAGCTGGCGTCGGAGTCGGCGTCGACGAGGACACGGACCAAGCCAGTGGCATCCGCCGATCGGGAGGTCGGCCTCGATCCCGACGCCGACTCCGACGCCAGCTCCGGCTCCGGCCCCGGCTCCGACGCCCACCCGGATGTCCACAGGTGGATGACCCGGATCTCGTCGAGCAGCCCGGGGACCTTCTCGAGTTCCTCGTTCGGAACCGTGGCTTCAATCAGACGAAGCGGCATCTACTTCCCGACCTCATTGGGTTAGGCGTAGCATAGCCTGCGTGCCGCCCCTACTCCAAGAACACGAAGCTGGCGCGCAGGAATCTCTTCCCGCGACGCCGGCGGATGCCGAGGGAATCGAGAGTCTTCATCGTATCGATCCCGGCCATGGCCGACTCCGGGCGCAGGTCGGGCTTGTGGCGGCACTCGTCAGCCGGGTAGGCGCATTCCGCGCAGTCGTAGCAAGGGGTCACGGCCACGGCCAGCGCCCAGTAGTAGCCGGCGGCGAAGGCGGTGCGCTCCAGTGCGAGAGCGGCCGGGAAGAGTTCGTTGCCGTCCATACCTGTGAGCACGGCCACCCTCTCGTACTTCTGCAGAAGGGGGATCAGTTCGCGCGGACCCCAGGCGTTGTCGTTGCAGGTCCAGCGGACGCCCCACGCCGGGCAGGAGTAGCGGCACTTGAGGATGGTGCGCTCGTCGAAGGCGATCGCGCTGATGGGCACGAGCCGCGCCGCCACGCCGCTGTCGGGGAGAGCGCTTTCGCCCTCAGCGAGCAGAGAATCGAGAAGGTGTTCGAAGCGGATGTCACCACTCATGTGCGGCCTCCGGGAGTCGCTGCCCTGTGTCGACTCGATTCTACCCCGTGGGGCACGTCGGCCAATGAGCGTTTCTTGCCTTCCACCGTCATGCGCGCTAGGGTTCAGGTCTCCGATCCGCGATTGCCCAACGACATCCGCAGTCTGGTAGGAGGTAGAGGATGGCCAAGAAGTCGTCGAGTCCCCGCCGCGCCCGCTCGCAGTCGGTCGCCCCGGGTCGCCCTGGGTTCCGAGGATTCTGGGACCGCCTCTCGTCGCGGCAGCGCGGCCAGTTCACCATGTCGGCGGGCGCGTCCGTGCTCCTCATCCTGTTCCTGATCGTTCGCGCCCTCTTCTTCTGACCCGGTCTGCTGTAGATCGTGGCTGAGGTCTCGGGAATCGCGGAACTCGGTGGCGGGGCCATCGTCCCCCGCATCCAGCGGCTCATCGAGTTGGCGGCCGGTCTCGTCGGGGCGCAGATAGCGGTTCTCGTGATCGGGACAGGCCCGGGGGTCCTCTCGGGCGAGCTGCCTCTCTCGCTGGTGGCGACACACGGCCTCGACGAAGAGGCGGTCGCCGGGCTCGAGGACGGTCTTCGAGTGATGGTGCCGGGACTCCGTCGCCGGGGCGAGGCAGTCTTCCAGTTCGGCTCTCTCGCCGCCTGGTGTGCCCTCATCACTCATGCCGGCGTGTACCGGGCTCTCGAACTGGGCAAGGGCCAGGACTATCAGGGGTTTCTGTTCCTGGCGTCGGGCGAGGGCGCTTCGCTCCCCTCCGCCGAGGCTCCACTCTTGGCGCTCGTCGCGCAATCCATGGAGACGGCCGTCGAGGGTGCCGTCGGTATGGGGGCCATCGCCGCGCGTGAGGAGGAGATCCGGGCCCTGCAAGAGATCGGCAAGGAGATCTCGGCCTTGACGGGACTCGACCAGGTGCTGCTCCTCATCTGTCGCAAGGCGGCCGAACTCCTCGGGGTGCAGATCTCGTACGTCGCCCTGGCGGACAAGGCCCAGACCGAGATTCGCATGCGCATGACCTACGGCATCAGTGAGTCCTGGCGCTATCGGATGTGGATGCGCTTCGGGCAGGGGGTGGGCGGGATCGTCGCCCAGACCCGTCGCCCGCTCATCATCGAGGACTACGGCGCCTTCGACCACCCGACCCGGGACGACATACGCCGGATGGTCCTTGAAGAGCGCATCAAGGCAGTGGTGGCCGTCCCGATGGTGGTGGGCGACTCGCTCACCGGCGTGCTCTACGCCGCAGACCGCCGCTCTGCCCACTTCAGCGATCACGACGCTCGGCTGCTCCAGGGTCTGGCCGATCAAGCGGCCATCGCCATCACCAACTCCGAGCTGTATGAACAGGAGCACCGGGAAGTCGTTGTGCACGACCGCTTGATGGCCATCTCGTTGCGGAACGGAGACTACCAGGAGCTGGCCGAGGCTCTGCACCCCCTGGCGGGCAACCCCATCGCACTCTACGACAGTCATCTGAACCTTCTAGCCTGCCATCCCGCCCGGGACGGCAGCGACCGGAGTGGGGGGCACGACCTGAAGGAGGCCCTCCGCTCTGTCGACAGCGAGAAGGCCGCGGAGCTGCTCTCCTTGTTCGACGGCCACAGGCAGGGGTTCATCATGGGGGAGGACGTGAGCTTGGGGCTGGAGCGAAGCAGGGCGGTGGCGCCGGCGCTCTCCGGCGATCAATTGCTGGGCTACGTCCACATCATCGAGGAGGAGCGGAAGCTGGATCTCCACGACCTACGAGTAGCCGAGCGCGCGGCCGTCATCCTCGCTCTGCGCGTCATGCGCGAGCGCGCGGAGGCCGAGGTGGAGCAGAGGCTGCGAGGCGAACTCCTCGACGATCTGCTGGTCACCGACGCCGATACCGTGGAGGCGGCGGTCCGAAGATCGGTGCACCTGGGGCACGACCTACAGGGAGGCCAGGTCGTCGTCGTGGTGGAAGCGCCCTCGTCTCCCGCATCGTCGCCTTCAGAACCGTGGGATTCGGAGGCGCTGCGCGAGGGACTGCTCGACCACGTGAAGCGTGGACTGCGGACGAGGGGTACCCAGGCCCTCACCGGCCTGAAGGGCGAGCGGATCGTCTCGCTGGTGAGCCCCGGCAGCGGCGCCGCGGATGTCGATCCTCGTGCACTCGGCCAGTTCCTCACCGATCTCTTGGAGCGCTACCAGCCGTCGGTCCCGCTGCTCGCGGGCGTTGGCGGTGTCTGCCACGATCCGCACGACTTCCGCCGAAGCTACGAGGAGGCTCTCGTGTGTGTCCGCGTGGCGCGATCGCGCGCCGGGGCGCGCCTCGTCGTCTACCAGGACCTCGGACTGATCCCCCTGTTCTTCGATTCCGAACACCCTGAGCTGCTGTCTCGGTTCGTCGAGTCCCGCCTGGGAAGCCTACTCGAATACGATCGGCAGCATCGTAGCGCGCTCGTGCGGACGCTCTCGACGTATCTCGATCTCGCCTGCAACAAGGTGGCAGCCGCCGGCAAGCTGAATGTTCATCTCAGCACGCTCAAGTATCGCCTGGAGCGGATCCAGTCGGTGCTGGAGGTCGACCTCGCCGACCCTGAGGCCCGCTTCGAGACGCATCTTGCGGTCAAGGCGCTCGGGGCCGACCGCCTGCTCGGTCGACCGCGCCGGGGCTGATAGTCC
>DASRMJ010000009.1:0-2544 GCA_035647995.1 Thermoleophilia bacterium
AAACGCACCCGACCGTCGTCGATGAGCACCACCGCCCCGGGTCGCAACTGCCGGCCGAGAGACGACAGCGAGATCCCCAGGCGGGTCGCGGTGCCCAGGGAGCCGTCATCGGGCACCAGTTCCACGAGTGCGCCCGCGACCAGACACACCTCGCCGCCCTCGACCGCGCCTACCCTGATCTTCGGGCCCTGCAGATCCTGCAGGACGGCGACCGGTCGGCCCATCCCCGCGGCCACGCGGCGCACCGCCTCGATGCGCCGCGCGTGGTCTTCGTGGGTGCCGTGGGAGAAGTTGATGCGGGCCACGTCCATGCCGGCGACCAACATTCCCTCGATGACCGAGTCACGGTCGCAGGCAGGTCCCAGCGTCGCGACTATCCGGGTGCGCCGGAGCGGTCTCGCCACGATCAAGCTCGACGAAGACTCGTGAACGCCCTCATCCCCGGATACACGGCCACGTCGCCCAACTCGTCCTCGATGCGGAGCAGTTGATTGTACTTGGCCGTGCGTTCGCCCCGTGACGGCGCTCCGGCCTTGATCTGGCCGGCATTGGTCGCGACGGCAAGGTCGGCGATGGTGGAGTCTTCCGTCTCGCCGCTGCGGTGGCTCACGACCGTGGTGTAGCCGGCCCGATGGGCCATGCTCATCGTGTCAAGGGTCTCGGAAAGGGTGCCGATCTGGTTGACCTTGATCAACACACTGTTGGCCACGCCCGCCTCAATGCCCCGGGCCAGGCGCTCCACGTTGGTGACGAAGAGGTCGTCACCCACGAGCTGCACCCGCTCACCAAGGGCGGCGGTGATGGCGGCCCAGCCCTCCCAGTCCTCCTCGGCCATGCCGTCCTCGATGCTGATGATCGGATAGCGGCCACACAGGTCCGCGTAGTAGCCGGCCATCTCGACCGGCGTGAGCGTGCGGCCTTCGCTCGTGAGTTCGTAGAGCCCCGTCACCTCGTTGAAGAACTCGGTGGCGGCCGGATCGAGAGCGATGAATATCTCTTCGCCCGGGGTGTATCCCGCCTTCTCAACCGCCTCGAGGATCACCTTGATGGCCTCCTCGTTGCTTGACAAGTTGGGTGCGAAGCCCCCTTCGTCTCCCACGGACGTGTTCAGACCGCGGCTCGACAACACCTCCTTCAGGGCGTGGAACACCTCGACACCCATACGCAGCGCGTCGGCGAACGTGTCGGCGCCCACGGGCATGCACATGAACTCCTGCAGGTCGACGTTGTTGTCGGCGTGCTTGCCCCCGTTCAGTATGTTCATCATGGGCACGGGGAGTTGGTGCGCGTTGACTCCACCCAAGTAGCTGTACAGCGGCAGGCCGACGGCAGTGGCGGCCGCGCGGGCCACCGCCAGGGAGGTGCCCAGGAGCGCGTTGGCGCCGAGATTGCCCTTGTTGGGAGTGCCGTCAAGGTCGATAAGCATGTGGTCGATCTCGCGCTGACCCAAGGCATCCATGCCCACCAGCGCGTCGGCGATGGCCTCGTTCACGTTCGCGACGGCGCGCAGGACGCTCTTCCCCCCGTAGGCGCGGTCGCCGTCGCGCAGCTCCACTGCTTCGAACTGACCGGTGGAGGCACCCGACGGCACCGAAGCACGCCCCCGAGCACCCGAAGCGAGCTCCACCTCTACCTCTACCGTCGGGTTGCCCCGCGAATCGAGGATCTGCCGACCGTAGATATCCAGGATCACCGTCATGGTCCCACGCTCCCTTGCGTTCCGTCCGCGGGCGCGCCGCGCCCGTCCTTGATGCCCTTCTTCGCCCTCTGATAGTAGGTCTCTTGCTCCTCCAGGTCCATATCTTCGAAACGCGACCCCTGGACCCCGGCCAGTCCGGCGGCCGCCTCCACGCGGGCCCGGAACCGGTGTGCGGCCCCCCGCAGAGCCAACTCCGGGTCCACCTTGAGCTTGCGGGCGAGATTGACGGAGGCGAACAGTAGGTCGCCCACCTCGGCCTCCACCCGGTCGCGCAGCTCCCGCTCGTGCCCGGCGGATGCGTCGAACCCGCCGAGGGCGGCGGCCGGTCCCCGGCCGGATGCGGCCGCGTCGGCCGGCACGCCCGCACGGCCGTCCGCCGTGCCGCGATGCGCCCGCACGGCCTCCTCCAACTCGTCGAGCTCCTCCCGGATCTTGTCGAACACGTCGGCGGCTTCCCGCCAATCGAACCCGACCGTCGCGGCCCTCTGCTGCAGTTTCTGCGCGAAGAGGGCGGCCGAAAGAGCCTGCGGCACCTCGTGGAATATGCCTATCCGCCCCTCGGTATTGCGCTTGATGTCGTCCCAGGTGCGGCGCACGTCGTCGGGGGTGTTCGCCTCGGCCTCTCCGAAGATGTGGGGATGACGGCGAACCAGCTTCTCACGGATGCCGGCCGCGACGTGGCCCAAGTCGTACGCGCCCGACTCCTCCGCCACGCAGGCCAGAAAGTTCACTTGGAAGAGGAGGTCACCGAGTTCGCCCCGGATGAGGTCTGCGTCGGACGCGCCGGCGTCGGGGCTGGCGTCGGGGCTGGCGCTGGACCTATCGACGCTGGAGCCGGCACTAGA
>DASRMJ010000010.1:0-2011 GCA_035647995.1 Thermoleophilia bacterium
TTCCGAAGAGTATTCGTGACCGGTTCGGGTTCGACCCCGAGTCGGAGGTGGACTTTGTGGTTCGAGACGGCGCAGTGCTCTTGGTCCACCGCGAGGCGCCGCGCAAGGAGGCCGTGCATCGCTTGTATGGGCGCAAGAATCTTGGCGCAACGACCGATGAACTGATGAAGCTGCTGCGGCCGTGAGAGAGTGGTTGGTCGACACGAACGTGATCCTCGACATCATCGGGGCTGATGATGAGTTTGGTGGACGTTCCCGTGATGCGCTTGCTGAGGCTGCTGAGACGGGGGCGCTCGTGGTCAACACAGTGGTGTTCGCTGAGGTCGGGTCAGTCGTCGACACGCTCGAAGAGCTCAATGACCTCATTCCCGAGTCCGTATTCCGTCGGGACACGATCCCCTGGGAGGCGGCGTTCCTAGCAGGTCGGGCCTTTCACGCGTACCGCCGTTCTGGGGGTGAGCGCGACCGCATGCTGCCCGACTTCCTGATAGGCGCGCACGCAGCGGTCGGCGGATTCGGGCTGATCACGAGGGACAAGGGCCAGGCCCGCCACTTCAAGGTGGAGATCCTTGACCCTGCCGATCGGTAGCTGGGCGGGGACGATGCCCGGGCTTGGCGGTCTTCGATGCGCGACCGTGTGATATGGTTAGCAATATGAAGACAACCATAGATATTGCCGAACCACTTCTTGACCAGGCCAAGACGGTGGCCAGAGCGGAGGGGACCACCCTCAAGCGTCTGGTCGAGGAGGGCCTGCGCCTGGCCCTCGAGCGTCACGCCGACGGCCTCTCCTTCCAGCTTCGCGACGCCAGCTACCAGGGAGACGGCGTGCAGTCCGGCGTCGACTTGACGCAGTGGGATCAACTTCGCGACGCCATCTACCGGGGACGCGGATCATGATCGCCGTCGACACCAATTTGCTCGTCTATGCACACCGCCGCGACGTCGAGTGGTTTCCCCGAGCCTCCGAGTGCCTCCGCAGTCTAGCTCAGGGTTCAGAACCGTGGGCCGTGCCCTGGCCCTGCGCGCATGAGTTCCTCGCTATCGTCACCCATCCCCGCATCTTTGCTCCACCCACGCCCGTCGAGCTGGCTTTGGATCAGCTGGCGGCTTGGATGGAGTCGCCCAGCCTCGTGATCCTCGGCGAGGCGCGCGGATATTGGGATGTGTTCGCCGAACTCGTTGCGAAGGCACGGGTCGCGGGCCCGCTGGTGCACGATGCGCGTATTGCCGCCCTGTGTCTTCATCACGGCGTGGACGAGTTGTGGAGTGCGGACCGGGACTTCGGTCGCTTCCCGGCCCTCCGGGTGCGGAATCCGCTGGCGGCATAGGCAGGTCTCACCCCACCTTCTTCGGAATGACTGTTGGCCTGACTGTGGAGCGGCTGCCTGGTCGGTCGCGGATCCCCGTGGCACCGATTTCCCCCTCGCGGGCATCAGCCAGCCTCCTCCCTCAGGTGGATGGGCTAGTCGCGTCCCCCGGCGCACCATTGGGCAGATCGTTGACGGCGGTCGAAGCCGAACCGCCGGGCTCTGCCGACATTATTGGGGTACGATGTGCAGGTACGCGAAGTCAGGGCGATTCTCGAAGCCGACGGGTGGGAACTCGTGAGAACGAGGGGAAGCCACCGTCAGTATCGTCATCCCACAAAGGCGGGTAGGGTCACACTGGCTGGGAACGCGAAGGACGACCTCGCCGCCGGGACTTTGAGCAGCATCCTGAAGCAGGCTGGTCTGAAGAGGAGGTAGACTTGCACAAGTACCTCGTGATCGTCGAGCGGGCCGAACGCAACTATTCGGCTTACTCCCCCGATCTCCCCGGCTGTGTCGCCACCGGTGATACTCGTGAAGAGGTGGAGCGGCGCATGGCTGAGGCCATGCGGATGCATGTGGACGGGCTCCGCGAGGATCATCTTCCCATTCCCGAGCCTTGCTCTTTCGCGGAGTACATCTCCGTCGCGTAGGCCACGTGCGGGAGGGAATCCTTCTCACCCCACCTTCTTCGGAATAGC
>DASRMJ010000011.1:0-3016 GCA_035647995.1 Thermoleophilia bacterium
CACGATACCCGCGGCCACGTTCTCCGATGTGCCGTCGGGCGCGGGCTACCCGTTCGTCTACGTCGAAGCCGCCGCGGCCGCGGGTATCGTGAAGGGCTTCCCCACCGCGACTCCCTCAGAAGTGCCCCGATTCGGTCCATACGAGAACGTCTTGCGCATACAGGTGGCGCAGATGCTCGCGCGCGCCGGGAGCGAGAAGCTCGACCCGCCGCCGCCCGGGATCGTTCATCCGTTCTACGACGCCCCTTCGTATGCGGAGGCCGAACTGGCGCCCATCTGGCAGATGGGGATCATCAAGGGGCGCTCTTCCGTTGTCTACGACCCGTGGACCCCTGCGACCAGGGGACAGGTGGCCGAGATGCTCTTCCGCCTGCGGAGTGTCTTTCAGGCTCGGCCGTAGCCGGCGCTTCGCCTCGCGGTCGCGCGCGGTGCCGCACGAGCCTTGGTCGCCGCTGTCCTGACTTTCGGTGCCGGCGGCGAGCTGATCGCCGCCGCGCACGCCCGGGAACTTGCCTGCGCGGTTGACATGCTCGGGGGCGTGCACTAGCATGAGTCGAGAGTTGACTGACCGACCGACCAAATTCCGGCTCCCCCTGTGGGGCGCCCGAGAATACCCGCGAAAGAAGGGGATACGATGGCCATAGAACCGAGCAGCAAACCCATGAACCTCGAGGGCAAGGTCGCCTTGGTCACAGGAGCCGGGAGCGGTATCGGTCGGGCCATCTCCAGGCGCTTCGGCGCGCTCGGCGCCAAGGTGCTCGTGACCGACGTCAACGAAGCAGGTGGCGCGGAGACCGTGCAGATGGTCGTCGCGGCCGGCGGCGTCGCCGGCTTCTTCCGATGCGACGTGACCTCCTTCGCTGATGCGAAAGCGGCCGTCGCCGCCGCCCGTGAGACCTTCGGCCGACTCGATGTGCTGGTGAACAACGCCGGTTGGGACATCATCGAGCCCTTCCTCAAGAACGATCCGCAGCAGTGGACCCGGGTCATCGACATCAACCTCAAAGGCCCCATCCACATGAGTCGCGCGGCTCTGGAGGCCTTCGTCGAGCAGGAGATCGGCGGCAAGATCGTGAACCTGGCCTCCGATGCGGGCCGCGTCGGATCCATGGGCGAGGCGGTCTACTCCGCCTGCAAGGGTGGCGTCATCGCTCTCACCAAGACGCTGGCCCGCGAAGGCGCCCGCTACCGCGTGCAGGTGAACGCCGTGGCGCCGGGGATCACCGACACGCCTCTCGTGGCCGGTCTGGATCCCAAGGTCATCGAAGCCATCGTCAAGAGCACCCCGATGCGTCGCATGGCCGATCCCGACGAGCCCGCGGAGATGGTGGCGTTCCTCGCCAGCGACTCGAACACGTTCATGACCGGCCAGGTGATCTCGGTGAGCGGCGGGCTCACGATGGTGTGACCCGCCTGCCGGACGCACCCTAGGAGGTACGGGCCCCCATGGCGCTGTACGCGGTCGGAGGCAACTCGCCGCGCATCCACCCGGCTGCGTTCGTCCACCCGAGCGCTTCGATCATCGGCCGGGTGGAGGTGGGCCCCGGCTGTTACATCGGGGCGGGAGCGAGTCTGCGCGGGGATTGGGTCACCATCAAGATCGGCGCCGGCTCGAACGTCCAGGACTACTGCACCATCCACGGCGCCATCGGGGCGACGGTGGAGTTGGCGGAGGACTCGCACCTGGGGCACGGCTGCGTGGTCCACGGCGCCCGCCTCGAGCGGGACGTGCTGGTGGGCATGAACGCCGTGGTCCTCGACGGGGCGGTCCTCGGCGAGGGTTCTATCGTGGGTTCGGGATGCGTGGTGCCGAGCGGGCTGGAGGTGCCGCCCCGCATGTTGGTCGTGGGGGTGCCGGGCAGGGTCACGTCGGAAGTGCGGCCGGAGATGGCACGCAGGAAGCAGGCCGGCACCCGCTGGTATCAGCAGTTGGCCGCGCGTTGCCTCCTTGACTTTCGAGAGATCGAGGCCGCGATGTGCGGCGACGGTTGGGAGGACAACACGTGGGGGGGGCCTGAAGTGTGGACTGCCTGGTTCGACGAGCTGACGAAGGATGAGCTGACGAAAGAAGATCCGGCCGGCTGAGTGCGGCACGCTCGATCGTGATGATGATGCGGCTCCGGCCGCGATGCGAGGAGGAATCCGACCTATGAACGGACTTGAAGGAGCAGCGGGCACGTCGATCCCCCGCCGACTCGAAGGCCGCGTGGCCATCGTCACCGGGGCGGGAGAGGGCATCGGACGTGCGGTGGCGGTGCGCTTCGCCCAGGAAGGTGCGCGGGTCGTCGTGGCCAGTCGCCGGCGCGAGCCGTTGGAGGAGACCAGAGCGGAGATCGAAGCGGTGGGCGGCGAGGCGCTCGTGGTGCCCACCGACGTCTCCGATTGGGACGCGGTGCAGGCGATGTCGGCGGCCACGATCGACGCGTACGGCCAGGTGGACATCCTCGTGACCATCGCCGGGTTCACCAAGCCCGCTATGCTCCACCGGATGTCGGTGGACGACTGGCACGCAGTGATGGGCGTGCACCTGCACGGCACCTTCTACTGCATCCGCTCGGTGGTGGAGAACATGATCGAGCGCGAGCACGGCCGCATCATCACGGTGAGTTCGGCCGCCGGCCTCGTGGGCACTCTCGGCCAAGTGAACTACTCTGCGGCGAAGGGCGGCGTGGTCGCCCTTACCAAGTCGTGCGCGCGCGAACTCGGCAAGTACCGCATCACCGCCAACTGCGTGGCTCCCGGCGCCGAGACCAAGATGACGGACACTATCGTCAACGATCCCAAGTTCAAGGACAAGTACCTGGCGCGCATCCCGCTCGGATACTGGGCTAAGCCGGAGGAAGTAGCCCCTACCTTCGCGTGGCTGGCCTCCGACGACGCCGCGTACACCACCGGCTACGTCATCGGAGCAGACGGGGGTCTCTCTATACATTGACACGACCTGAGCGCGTGCACTCGGTAGCTACGGCCGGAGGCCCGCCGCCCCGCCGGCGCGGGCGGGGGGTCAGCCCGTGAC
>DASRMJ010000012.1:0-2667 GCA_035647995.1 Thermoleophilia bacterium
CCTCGGGCCCGTGCTCGCGGTCCTGGGCGACACCGACCCGGCCGGGGTCATCAGCACCCGAGCGGAAGTCGCACTGCGGGAGTTGCTCGCACTGAAGCATAGGCAGCCACCCGAGTGACCGGCAGGCCGGGCCGATCCCACCCACCGACCGGGTCCCCCGAGCCGCAGCCGCGCGGTCTACGCGGGTTCGCCCCTACTGGTATGTCCGGCCGTCATGTTTGATCCAACCCGCGATGTGACTCCCCGAGGGGTCGTGATGCGTCCAGTGCATGAGGCCGCCCTGCGCGTTCCACACGTACTCGCCCTTGAAGGCGACAGTATCACCGACCCCCAGCCCTCTCACCCGTGGAGCGACGTCCACGTTATGGGTCACGAGCACGGTCTGACCTGAATCCAGCCGCACGATGAACCGCTGATGTTCAGCACCGTCGGTATCGTCGGTCAGCAACTTGGATACCGTTCCGACTCCCTCGAGTTCCCGGTCGACGGCCCGTTCTGCGAAAGCACGCGCGAAACGGTCGTCGGCCTCGGCAGCGGATTTGACTTGGCTGTCAGAGCCGACGCCGGTCGGCGTGGTGGTCGCCGAACAGCCAGATTGCGCAGCGCCCAGCAGACAGACTGCCACGATGGCGACCGCGAGCAACAGCCTGCTCGAAGGCTTCAGCTCTTCCTGCCCACGGTGAAGTAGGCGATCGGTCCCGCCCAGTTGACAAAGACGACGCCGCGCCAGAGCCGCTTGGGTCCGCGCACCAACGAGGCGTCGCGTCGGCGGAGATCCCAAAGCGCGGCGCCCAGCAGCGCGAACTGGACCGCCGCCGCGGTGAGCACGAGTACCTTCCTTGCGTCGTTCATGTCGGTCCACCGTTGCGAAGTCATTCTTCCTCCTCACTTTCCTCTCGAACTCACAGCCGCCGGGGCCGCGACACACTGAGCCAGGCTACGAAGAACGCCCCTGGATAAGCAGGGTCCAGTCCCACAGTGCCGCCATCAGAGCGCGGATCTGCTCGCGGTAAAGTTCGTTCGTGAGGTGCCCGTGTTCGTCGAACTGACCGCGCGCATCGGCGATATATACCTGCGGATCGACCATGACCTGCATCCCGGTGAACACGGCTACCTGGCGCATGTGCATCTGGGAGCGGGCCGTACCCATGCGTCCCCCTGCTCCCAGCAAGGCCACCGGCTTGCCTTTCAACGGTGAGAGGTCGGCCGGACGCGACGCCCAATCGATGGCATTCTTGAGCACTCCGGGTATTGAGTAGTTGTACTCCGGAGTCGCGATGAGCAGGGCGTCCGACCGAGCGATCCGCTCTTTGAAATCGACCACGTTCGGAGGGGGTTCCTCTGCCTCCACGTCGGCGTTATAGAATGGGATAGGCGTAAGATCGAAGATCTCGACTTCCATACCCACGGGTGCAAGCTCAGCCGCCACGTGCAGGGCCGCCCTGTTGTATGACCCGCGCCGGAGGCTCCCGGCAAAGCCCAATAAGCGCAGCGGATCCGCCATCTCCCCACCTCCGCCCTCACTGGGCGCTCGCAATGCAGCACCGAGGTACTCTGCCCAGAAGACACGGCGCGTAGTCGCCCGCACCCGTCGCCGGGGATGTGCCTCGAAGGCCCGCCGCCGCCAGGCGTTGGAGACCCGGGGGTTGGGTAGTCGGTACCCAGGCTGGATCCAAGAACATCCTCGTGCTGGAAGAAGACCGGCCCAAGATGGGGAACTCCTCACTCCGCCATATTCGCGGCCACAGGCGGGAGGAGTACTTCGACCGTCACCTGCGTTGCTTCGCTCTCGCGGAACAATTCGATGTGCCCATGGTCTACCATGCCGGCCTCACGCTGCACGGCGAGTTCGTGTGGGACTGTCTCAGGGTGCACCCCGCAGTGCGCGTGGACATCCCGCACTTTGGACTCAGCCGCACGGTGATGGCCAGCTTCTTCGAAGAGTTCCCGTTGCTCTTCTCGGATATCGCCGGCCTCGAGACGCACATCACGGCCGGCCCCGACTTCTACGGCATGTTCTTCAATGAGTTCTGCGACCGGATCATGTTGGGGAGCGACAGCGTGGTGGGCATCGGGCTCGAACGTGTCCCGCGCTATGCACGGGTGGTGCGAAACCTCCTGCTTCCGCCGACTGCCGAACGGGCGATCCTGTCCGCCAACGCCGCGCGCTTCCTGGGGGGCCGCTTATGGGGGTGCGCCGATCTGCACGCCCATCTGATGGCCCACGTGGCCTTGGTTTCCGTCCAGATTCCCGTCTTCAGGATTCGTCGAGGGCCTAGAAGACGAGATCCTAGACCAAAGACATAACCGACCCACCACTGTGCCCACCGGAGCCTGCTCGGCCTGAACCCGTACTCGCAGAGCTTGAGCTGGAAGTCCTGCATGTGGGTCATCTCGTTGAACATGGCGGCGGCCAGCTGGGTGTTGAGCTCGCAAGGCTTGGTCGTGATCTGAGCCTTGTAGATGTTGACGGCCATCACTTCGTTGGCATGCAGGGTGCCAAGCGCCTTCCTTATCTCCTTCCGGCGCTTTGGCGGATAGTCGCGGCCTAAGGCCCTGACGTTATCGATCCGCACCTCGGGGCGGATCACCGAACCCTCATCGCTCATGGCGACCTCCTCAGATATTTGTCCACGGGAACCGCCGAGTGTTGGTTTCGTTCTATAC
>DASRMJ010000013.1:0-8862 GCA_035647995.1 Thermoleophilia bacterium
AGGTGCCCGATTCCCGACCCGGCCGAGTGGCTCTATCGTCTGGACGAGCGGCGCCGCGAGGCACATGCGGCGCCCAGCCTATGAGTCGAATCTAGCGAGATCCTTGTCGAGGCGGCGGCGTAGATCTTCCTCGCGCTCGTCGCGAACCGCCGGCTTCGACGAGGACGCCGGGACGGGCACCACTTTCGGTTGAGCGCCGCGCCACCGCCCGGCCAGCACCGATATGGCACCCAGACCCACGATGATCGCGCCGAACGGGAGGAGGTAGGCCAGCCAGTTGAAGCCATGCGCGCGCGGCGCGGCGAGGATCTGCTCCCCATACTGACCCACGAAGACGTCGATGATCTCACTCTCCGGCTTGCCCTGAGCCACGAGAAGGCGCACCTGCATCTTGATCTCCTCGGCCTTCTGGCTCTCGTGCAGGGCGACAGTCTGAGTCCAACAGCACGGGGCGATGAGCTTGCCGTCGATATCGGCCGCCAGCTGCTGCTGCGCGGGGGTCAGCTCTCCGGCAGCCGCAACGGCCGGTCCGGCGAGGGCGACGGACAGCACGACGGCCCCCACCACTGCTCCGAGCACCGCCGCCAGAGTCGAGACCGCGCCGCCGCCTCCGAGGCGAGACGCCAAGGCCGTGGCAGCCAACCTACGCACGTGACCCCTGTCGAACCATCTGCCCACCTCTTCCACCTCCAACTGAGTTCCCACGACCGCGGCGGTAGGACGAAGAAAGAAAAGGGGCCCAACGGGCCCCCACGTTCAGTGTGCTCAGCCGAAGCTGCCTGCATGCGCACAGCCGCCGCCCGCAGGAGCGGGAGCGGGCCCTCTTGAGCCGCCCATCGAGCCCATCATGAACCCGGTGAACCGCTGCTCGACCTCGCTGCTGCCGCAATCGGGACACACCCGATGCGCGTCCTTCAGAAAGCCCTGCACGAAGACCTCGAACTCGCGGCCGCACCCTGCGCACTTGAGATCGTACGATGCCATCTACAGGACCCCCAACATCTTGTACTCGTTGACAAACCAGGCGAACGACAGCACGGCCGGTGACTTTACGGTGTCTCCTGCCAGCACGAGAGGGACACTGCGGCCTTCGGCCACGGCCTCGGCCAGCGCAGGATACTCCTGCAGCTCGGGACTATCCACGTCCACATAGGTCACGGCGAGGTGATCGCCGTAGTCTTGCCGCAGGTAGCGGTTGATGTACCCGATCGTCTCTTCCAGAGACAACGGGGGAGCTCAGCCGCCGCTCCTGCACGCATCCAACGCATGGGAACCGACCACCACCATATCGCCGGTCTTGACACTACTCATGGTACCTCCCGATCCAGCAGTCGACACAGCGACTAGGCTATGCCGAACTCGCGTTCGTAGTCTTTCTGACTCCGGGCCCCGACCAACTGCTGCTTGACGGCGCCCCCCTCGAAGAGCATGACGGTCGGGATGCTCATGATCCCGTAGCGAGCGGCGAGTTCCTGATTCTCATCGACGTTCACCTTGACCACCTTCACCGTGCCGCTGTGGTCGGCAGCCAACTTCTCCAGCACGGGACCCACCATCTTGCACGGACCGCACCACGGTGCCCAGAAATCCACGACCACTGAGCCGTCCGCGCTGATGACGGCGGTCTCGAACGATTCGGCGTTCAGATCCTCGACGATACCACTACCCATAGCCCTTGTACCTCTCCTTCTAACTGGGGGACAACCCTCCCCAAGCGATCAATCGACCTGCTGGGGTGGACTCGATCCTGCTTGAGCGAGCGACGGCCCTCGACCGTCTCCATATACCCATGGGGGTATGATACCATGGCCCGGAGTGACCGGCAAGCGCGCTCCGCCGGCGCACCTCCGAGAACGACGCGCGAGGCGGCGACGGTGTCCAGCCTACCCCCGGTCGACTCGGTGCTAACATGCGGACGAGTACCTTTGACACTCCAGGGAATGATACCCGGTGTGTCCGGGAGGCGCCAACCCGAGAGCCGACACACGGGGATCCAGGTGGACGACAAGATCGCTCGCTTCCTACGCACGGCCGCCCGCGGTCCCGACAACCGCCTGGTACGGACGGTCGCCGCGAGTACGCTCCTGCTTCTTGCCGCGGCCCTGGCGGCCGTCTATCTCTTCTCGGAAGGTCAGCGCGCCGCTTTGGGTCCCCGACTGTGGGCGACGTCCGCCGTCGAGGCGGGCCTCGCGATCGTGCTCCTGGCGAGCGCGCTCACCTCGCTCGGACGCGCGCACGCGAACTGGGCGGCCGGGGCCCTCTTGACGGTCGGCTCCGTGTTCGCCGTGTTCGCAACCTCCGGAGCGCACGGCATCCTGAACCTCGCAGTGCCCATGATGGTGTTCGTGCTCGCGGCGACCCTTCCCGTACGGACGGCCGTGTTCGCCTCTGTAGTCCTGCTCTCGTCACATCTCGCGGCCACGGTCCTCGCGGCCACGGTCAGCGGCGGGATCGCGACGATGGACGCGGCCGACCCCGATCCTCAGAGCCTCATCGAGCGGGCCGACGCCGCTCTCTACGAAGCGAAGCGCGCCGGGAAGAACCGGATGCATGCCGCCGGCAACGCCGTCCCACCCATCACGGGGCAAGCCTGATAGGGAGACCGTCCGGCGAGGCGCTCCGCGGACATCGGAACGCCTTCCTCGTGCGCTATACTCCCGCCCGTGACCGAGCGCGACGACACCCATCGACCCGTCTCGCCCCCTACGGCGCAGGATCTCCGCAAGGCACACATGTTCGCGGCGCACGCTTCGGCGTGTGGGGTTCCTTCTCCCGGTGGGTGGTGTCTACCCCATGGGTCGTCTACACATTGGTGGCGGTTGACCTGGCCGCCGCGATAGCCGGCTACATCTACTGGTATGGCAGCGACATCCTGGCGTCGCCCCTCTACCTCTGGCCGTTCGTCCCGGATAGCCCGCTATCGGGCACTCTGGTGGCGATCGCCCTGCTGGCTCTCCATCGCGGCAGGCACTGGGAGTTCTTAGGCCTGATGGCTGCGACCGGTGCCATCAAGTACGGGCTCTGGACCGACTGGTACTGGTTCACGAACGTGCTGTCTGGGGGGCACTACACCTTCGAAGCAGTCCATCTGAGCGCGAGCCACTTCGCCATGGTTATCCAGGGCCTGCTGCTCCTCCCCTTCTTGAGGCCTCGACTTCGGCACGTCCTGTTCGTGGCGGCCTGGTACGGCCTCAACGACCTCACCGACTACGCGTTCGGCAGTCACCCCAGGATCCCCAACCCGCAGGACTTGGGACTCATCGCCGGGTTCGCCGTGGTCTCCACCATCGCGCTTTGCTCGGCATGGCTCGTGTGGGCCCTCGCGCGAAGGAGATCAGCAGCCGCGTAGCCGAGCCGCAAGAAGAGGGCCTCTATGCCGCTGCCGGGTAGCCCTCTTCTTCGAGTCTCGCAAGGATGGCGGCCTCTTGGACGACAGCCTCGTCGAAGTCGATGTCCACCGACTTCTTCTCAACATCCACCTGCACACTGTTCACGCCGCTCATGGCCCCGATCGCGCGCTCGATGGCCATCTTGCAGTGTCCGCAGCTGACGTCGGGCACGTTGTAGGTCTTGGTGATCATCCCGCCTCCTCGTTCGCTTCTTCCACATGTGTGGTTCATGGTATAGTACCAATACCCCCTATACCTATACAAGGGCGGGGCGGAGTCTCTGCCACGGACATACCACTTCGGACATTCCAATTCGGACGCCACGGGAGGCGCGATGGCTTCATATGTACACGACAAGGCGAAGTTGCTGGCGCGCCTTCGGCGCATCGAGGGGCAGGTGCGCGGAGTGCACAAGATGATCGACGAGGAGAAATACTGCGTCGACGTGCTCACGCAGGTCTCGTCCGTGATGGCGGCGTTGCAGGGAGTGGGGCTGATCGTACTCGAGGACCACATCCAGGGATGCGTGCGGGGCGCCATCGAATCGGGGCAAGGGGGCGACCAGGCTGTGAGCGAGTTGATCGACGTTCTGCAGCGCTTCGTCAAAGCCGGCCCGGTGCCACGCCACCCCGATCCGACCGCGCCCACACCCGAGGGGTAGCGCGCGTGACGTTGCCCCGCAGCGCGACGCGCGGGGCGCCACACAGGGTGATGGTGGAGTGATGCCACGCGGGGAAGCATCGCCGCGGGGGCTGCGGGCGGCGGCTACGCGGTAGAGATCAGCCGCATCAGGAGTCGTTCGGCCGCCGCAAGGCCCACGGAGACGCGTTCATCACTCACGCGCACTTCGACCGGGCCTTCCAGCGGCGAGAAGCCGAGCACCTCGACGATCGCCCCCGGCACCAACCCCAGCCGTTCCACGTAGCTGAGCAGCTCTTCGTCTTCCGCCTCGACGCACCGCAACTGCCCGCGCGAACCCACGGGTGCCTGGCTCAGCCTCACGAGCTCCTCCCCCCCGCCTCCCGTCCCGGGGATGGGGTTGCCGTGCGGGCAGGTGGAGGGATTGTCGAGCACGCGCGCGAGGCGGGCCTCCACTTCGGGCGAGATCACGTGTTCGAACTTGCAGGCCTCCTCGTGCGCCCGCGACCACGGCATCCCGAGGATGTCGGTGAGCAAACGCTCCGACAGCCGGTGCCGTCGCACCAGCACCTCGGCGGCCGCGACCCCGGCGTCGGTGAGGGTGATCTCCTTCTCGGCGCCCATCCGCACATAGCCGGCGTCGCGCAGGCGCCGCAGCATCTCCGTGGCCGTGGGAGCCGACACGCTGAGATCCTCCGCGAGGCGCGCCGCGATGACCCGACCCCCGCGCAGGTTCAACTTGTAGATGGATTCGAGGTACTCCTCGACGGCCTGGGTGGGCATCGCCGGCGATCTCCTCCCGATGTCTCGCGCTCGCAGCCGCCACAACACTGGCCTGCATGGACGGCACGCGGATCCGCCCGGAGTATATCAGCGGCGTGAGATACACTCGGGATGCAGGCATAGACTCGAGATGAGAGCCTCGCCGTGCGCGCAGCGGTTGCTCGCGCCGGACGAGGCGCCGAGGGTCGGGGCGGGCGGCGACGAGCGACAACGGGGCGACGACGCCGAATGAAGGGGGCAAGATGACTCGGATCCTTTGGTACGTGAGGTCTGACAGCCTGGGCCAGGATGCCAAGATCGGCGGCCGGCTCGTCCAGTCGTTCTTCAACAGCCTCGGGGAGCGCCTCTTGGAGCCCGCCGACTTCGCCTTCATCAACCGCGGCATCTTCCTCACCTTGGACGACTCGCCCGTACTGGACGCTCTGCGCGACCTGGAGTCGAAGGGCTGCCGTCTCTTCTCGTGCGGCACCTGCCTCGACTACTACGAGTCGACCGATCGCCTGGCCGTGGGGACCGTGGGGTCGATGGCTCTTCTCCAAGAGTGGATGTTGGGGGCCGATCGAGTGATGACCCTCTGACATGGAGTCGGTAGTGGTCCTCACCTTCCCCTCCACTCACCAAGCCATGGCGGCGGAAGATGTCCTTCGAGGCGCGGGGATCCGCATCCAGGTGATCCCGGCACCGCCTCAACGCGTGCGCGGGTGCGGACTCGCGGTGAGACTCGCGGGCATCGATGTCGCGCGGGCGTGCTCGCTTCTCGAGTCGAAGTCCGTGACCTACCAACGCCCTGGCGAGGCCCCGTGACCAACCGTGGTGATCGGTCCTGGCGCGTCGCGCGTCGCAGAAGGTAGACTAGAGGCGTCCGGCCGCGGCGAGACGCGTCGCCGGCCCCGTCGCAGCTCTAAGGAGGAAGACATCTTTTCCACTAACGGAACCAGCGGAGGGCCCACCGGAGGACCCCGGATGCCACGGAACGGTATGGAGGCCATACTCATGGCTGCGCGTTGGTTCGCCGGCCGTCAGGGGGGACAGGGCGGCGCGGGCGCCGGCCCCGGCTCATCGGCGCGCACCGCGGGCCGACGGCCGAAGCGGGGCGGTCGGAGACGCATCGTGATGGTCCTGGCGGTGGGACTCCCCACCCTGTTCATCGTCCTCGGTCTGTTGTCCACCTTCTATACCGAGCTACTCTGGTACCGCGAAACCGGCTTCGAGGGAGTCTTCCTCACGAGGATATGGGCCCGACTGGCGGTGGGAGCGGCCGGTGGAGCCGTCTTCGTGGTCGTCTTCTTCTTGAACGTCTACTTGGCACGCCGCATCTCTCCCCGCATCCGGCTCATGGGCAAGAGCGGGCCCAACGACGTGCTGGAACTCGTCCCGACCGAGGAGGGCACCGTCACCAAGGTGCTGCTCGGCATCACTCTGGCCCTCGGGTTCTTCTTCGCGCTCGGGACGGGAAACCTGTGGCAGGACATCCTGCTATTGGTGAACCGGGTCCCGTTCAGCTACGCCGACCCGGTGTTCGGGCGCGACGCTTCCTTCTTCGTCTTCGTGGTGCCCGTGGCGTCCAGCATCGCGTCGTTCCTTGGCTTCACCATCTTCCTCACCTTCGTGGGCACGGTCGGTGTCTACGTGTTCGGCCGCGCCGCCAGGGTGGAGGGCGAGCGAAGGTTGCTTCTCGCACCCCACGTGAAGGCCCACCTGTCGTCGCTGGCCGCGGCGGGGCTCTTGGTCAAGGCCGCCGACTACATCCTGTCTTCCTGGAAACTGGTGTGGTCCCCCCGCGGAGTCGTGTTCGGCGCCAGCTACACGGACGTCAACGCTCAGCTGCCGGTGTTCCGCATCCTCGCCGTGGTCTCGGTCATCGCAGCAGTCATCTTCCTGGTGAACATCCACTACCGCGGCTGGCGACTGCCCGCGGCGGCGGTGGGGCTCCTCGCGATAGTGTGGCTTCTGGCGGGTCAGGTGTATCCCGCAGTGCTCCAGCAGTATCGCGTCTCGCCGAACGAGATCGTGGCCGAAGGCCCGTATATACGAGAGAACATCCAGGCCACGCGATTCGCCTTCGGAGTGGCGGACGTCACGCCGGCGCCGTTCCCCCTGGGTGGCGAGTTGACGGCGGCCGACATAGCGTCCAATGCGCCCACCATCGACAACGTCCGCTTGTGGGACCCTCGACCTCTCCTCGACGCGTACGGGCAACTCCAAGAACTCCGCCCCTACTACACCTTCCACGATGTGGACGTGGACCGCTACACGATCGCAGGAGACTACCGCCAGGTGACGCTGTCGGGTAGGGAACTCGACCAGAGCAAGCTCGACTCCCGAGCGCGGACCTGGGTCAACGACCACCTCACCTACACTCACGGCTACGGCGCCGTGGTGAGCCGCGTCAACGGAGCGACCGCGGAAGGCCTGCCCGACTTCCTCGTGCAGGACATCCCGCCGCGAAGTGTGCACGAGGACTTGGTCATCACGAGGCCCGAGATCTACTTCGGCGAGGTGAGCGACGACTACGTGCTCGTGCGCACCGCGGCCAAGGAGTTCGACTACGGCAAGGGCAACGAGAACGTCTTCAGCACCTACGAGGGCGGCGGCGGAGTCGAGATCAACTCGTTGGTGCGCAAGATCGCGTTCAGCTTCCGCTTCGGCACTTTGAAACTCCTCCTCAACAACGATCTCCGCTCCGACTCGCGTGTGATGTTCCGCCGCACGCTGGCCTCGCGTGTGCAGGCGATCGCCCCCTTCCTCAGCTACGACCGCGACCCCTATCTGGTCATCAGAGACGACGGCAGCCTCGTCTGGATCTGGGACGCCTACACGAGCACCGACCGCTTCCCCTACTCTCAACCCCGCGAGGGCGGCGTGAACTACCTGCGGAACTCGATAAAGGTGGTCGTCGATACGTTCACCGGCGGGGTGACCTTCTACCAGATCGACCCCACGGACGCGATGGCCAACACCATCGGGGCCGTCTATCCAGGATTGTTCACGCCCGGTGACGCGATGCCCGACGACGTGCGACGCCACCTTCGCTACCCGGAGGATCTGTTCGCGGTCCAGACGGAGGTCCTAGGCGTCTACCACATGCAGGACGAGCAGGTCTTCTACAACAAGGAGGATGTCTGGCAGATCCCCACCGAGGTCTACTCGGGCGAGGAGACGCCGGTCCTGCCCTACTACGTGATCATGTCGCTCCCCGGCGAGACCCAGGAAGAGTTCCTGCTCCTGCAACCGTTCACCCCGATGAACAAGAAGAACATGATCTCGTGGATAGCGGGACGCATGGACGGCGAGCACTACGGCGAGTTGATGGTGTACGAGTTCCCGAAGGACTCCTTGGTCTTCGGGCCGGCACAGATCGAAGCCCGCATCTCGAACGACCCCACCATCTCCGAGCAGCTGACCCTCTGGGACCAGGCCGGCAGCCAGGTCATCCGCGGCAACCTGCTCGTGATCCCGATGGAGAAATCACTCATCTATGTGGAGCCTCTCTACCTGCAGGCCTCCGGCGAGAACCCCATCCCCGAGCTGACCCGGGTGATCGTCTCGTATGAGAGCAAGGTGGTCATGGAAGAGACGCTGACTGGGGCTTTGGAGAAGATGTTCGGCACCGCCGACGGCGGGACGACGGGTGGAACGACCGGAGGGACTACGGGCGGCGGAAGCGGAGGTTCGGGAGGCGGAACGACCACCACGACGCTCCCGACCACCACGACGACGACCTTACCCGGAGCGACGCTCCCCACCGACCCGGCCGCCCTTGCTGCGCTGGCGCAGCAACACTTCGAAGCGGCGGTTGCGGCCCAGCGCCGCGGAGACTGGGCGGAGTACGGCAGGCAGATCGATGAGTTAGGCAGGGTGCTGACCGCCCTCGAGGGAGTGGCCAACCCCACCACCACTGCCACCACCACCCCAACCACGACCACTCAGGGTTGACGCGACGCTGAGTGGCCCCAGACACCGATCACGCAGGAGATGCGAGTGAACCCGCGCGACAAAGACCAGCCCCCCAGCTTCCGCCGCCTCCAGAACGAGGTCGACCGGATGTTCC
>DASRMJ010000014.1:0-7645 GCA_035647995.1 Thermoleophilia bacterium
GTCTCGGCGAACACGCGGCCGGTGCTGGAGTCGGTCACCGGCATGTACTTCTCCGTCGCCGACTCGCGCCACTCGCCATCGATGCAGTATTTCAGGGTCTGCACTCCGGTCACAGCTTCTGCCATCTCGATGCTCCTCCTCCGTGTAGGTGCTAGCTTGTGAAGTGTATCACGTGCACGCGGTTGATCCCGATTACACGCGGTTGATCACGAGGTATGTTACCACTGGTCTGACCACGGGGCGAGTTGCCCTATAGGTGCTTGTGCGCCGAAAGCAGCGCCTGCACGAGCAAGTCCGCGCCCTGATCGATGTCTTTCAGGGACAGGACCTCTATGGGTGCGTGGATGTAGCGGGTGGCGATGCTCACCACGCCCGACGGGACGCCCTTCTTGGTGAGATGGATGGCGGTGGCGTCGGTGGTGCCGCCGCTGCCCACGTCGAGCTGATAGGGGATCTTGGCCGAATCTGCGGACTCTCGCAGCCAGTTGAGGATCTTCTTGGGAACGATGACGCCTCGCCCGTCCGAATCCACAACGGTCAGCACCGGTCCCTTACCCGTCATCACGTGCCGCTGCTCCTTGGTCACGCCCGGATGGTCTCCGGGTACGGTGACGTCGGCGATGATGGCGGCGTCGGGGTCGAGGCTGAAGGCGCTAGTACGTGCGCCCTTGAGGCCGACCTCCTCTTGGACGGTGCCCACCGCGTGCACGGTGGCCTTGCACTTCTTGCCCTTCAGTCGCTGCATGGCGGCGATCATCATGACCACGCCCGCGCGGTTGTCGAAACTCTTGCCGGTGACGAACCCGTTGGCCAGGGTCGCCATGGTCCTGTCGAGCGTGACCGGGGAACCGATCTCTACACCCAGGGCGGCGGCATCGTCGGCGTCGATGGCTCCGATGTCGATGAACATCTCCTTGATTTTCACGATCTTCTTGCGCTCTTCGTCGTCCATGATGTGGGGAGGTTTGGCTCCGATGACTCCCGTCAATGCGCCCTTCGTGCCGTGCACCAGCACGCGTTGTCCCAGGACCATCTGGTCGAACCATCCACCGAGAGGGACGAACCTCAAGAAGCCGCTCTCGTCGATGTACTTGACCATGAAGCCGATCTCGTCCATGTGGGCGGCGATCATGATGGACGGCCCCGGGCCGGTCTTTGTGCCGACGACGTTGCCCATCGCATCGGTGCTCACTTCGTCCACGAGCGGTTCGAGTTCGGCGACGAGGAGCGATGCGACGGCGCCTTCGTGACCGGACACTCCGTGGGCGTCGGCAAAGAGGCGGAGCAGGCGTTCGATGTCCTTCATGCGCGTTCCTTTCGGAAGACGGGCTACAGCGTCGAGTGCGGCCCGCGGTCGTTCGTTCGTCGTGAGTGTACCGCGTCCGGGTGCTGCCGCGCGCGCCCGTGGTATCCTCCAGTCTTCTTACGCATTCTTGGGATACACGTGTTGGGCGCCGGTTGCTGAGGCGCCGGGTCGAACGAGGGAGGCATCGATGGGCGGGCTGCTCGAGGGTCGAAGGGGCCTCATCATGGGCGTGGCCAATGAGCGGAGCATCGCATGGGGCATCGCGCAGGCGGCCAGGCGCGAGGGCGCCGAACTCGCGTTCACGTTCGCGGGGGAGATACTCGAGAAGCGCGTGCGGCCGCTCGCGGCTCAGTTGGGCTCCGGATTCGTCCTTCCGTGCGACGTCCAGGTGGATGAGGACATCGAGTCTGTCTTCTCCGCGATCGGCGCCGAGTGGGGGTCACTCGACTTCTTCGTGCACTCGGTGGCTTTCGCGAACCGTGAGGATCTCAAGGGGTCTTTCGTCGATACACCGCGCGACGGCTTCCGTCTGGCGCTCGACGTCTCGGTGTATTCACTGGTCGCGTCGGTGCGGGCGGCACTGCCGTACATGAAGCCGGGCGGCAGCATCCTCACCATGACCTACCTGGGCGGCGAACGCACCATCCCTCACTACAATGTGATGGGGGTTGCCAAGGCGGCTCTCGAATCGGCGGTGCGCTACCTTGCTGCGGACCTCGGCCCGCGGGGTATTCGCGTGAACGCGATCTCGGCCGGACCCGTCCGCACCCTGGCGGCCGCCGGCATCGGTGACTTTCGGAAGATACTCGATTGGTATGAGCAGAACGCCCCGCTCCGCAAAGCGACGACTCCCGACGAGGTGGGCGACGCCGCACTCATGTTGCTGGGCGACCTGGGTCGGGCAACGACGGGCGAGGTGATCCATGTCGACGGTGGCTACCACGCTGTGGGAGTACCTCCCGCCGTCGAGGAACACGACGAGGGGTAGCTCCGAACACGACGTCGCGGTCCGAGCCTTCGGGCCGCTTGGTTGACCATGGACGTGTCTGAACTCGAACGTCAGATCAAGGAAGCTCCCGATCTGCCGGGTGTCTACCTCTTCCGTGACGGGGACTCTGCCGTCGTCTACGTGGGCAAGGCCCTGTCACTACGCCGGCGCTTGGCCAGCTATGCGCCCGCGGTTCGAGAAGATGCCCATGTGCCGGTGAAGGTGGGCGAGATGGCGCGGCGGGCTGAGTCGGTGGAGTGGATCGTCACCTCATCCGACGTCGAGGCCCTTCTGCTCGAACACAACCTGATCAAGAGACACCGCCCCGATTTCAACATCTGTCTACGCGACGACAAGTCGTACCCCTACATCGTGATCACGATGGAGGAGGAGTTCCCGCGGGTGATGTTCACCCGGCTGCCTCACCGGCGCGGCGACCTCTACTTCGGCCCGTACGGCAGCGCCGCCAAGGTGCGCGAGACGCTCGACGCCCTCGGCCGCGTCTTTCCCTACCGCAAGTGCCGAGGCATGACTCCCGGACGCCGCAACGGCTCACCGTGTCTGCAGTTCCACATCAAGCGGTGCAATGCGCCCTGCGTCGGAGGTGTCTCGCGCGAAGAGTATCGGGCGGTGGTCGCGCGGGTCGCCGACCTGCTGGCCGGTCGTCATCTTCAGGCGGTCTCGGCCATGGAGGCCGAGATGAGGGTTGCCGCGAACGCGCGCGACTTCGAGAAGGCGGCGCTGCTGCGTGATCGTCTGGAAGCACTGCGGCACATCTTGGAGCGCCAGCAGGTGCAGGGGGCGGTGCAGGGGGCGGTGGACATAATCGGTCTCGCGCGGGACGAGGGCGGCGCGAACGTCCAGGTGTTCCTGACCCGGGACGGGCTGCTGTCCGATCGCCGCAGTTTCACCCTTGTGGGCACTGAAGGCGCTTCCGAGGCGGAGTTGTTGGAGCGGTTCATGGGTGAGTACTACTCCACGGCCGTATCGGTGCCGCCCGAGATAGTCGTGCCGCGCACCTCGTCCGACCTTGGCAATCTGGCTCTGTTCCTCGAGGGGCTCCGCGGGACGCGGGTGAACGTGCGCCACGCCGAGCGGGGCGACAAGCGTCGGCTGCAGGAGTTGGCTGATCGCAACGCCGTGCTGGCCCTGGAGCACGAGCGCCTGCGCAGCGCGCGCAGCCGCGAGCGGCGCTTGGGAGGGTTGTCGGCGCTGCAGGCCTCGCTGGGCCTCGACGGTCCGCCCATCCGGATCGAAGGCTACGACATCTCCAACCTTGGATCGGAACACATAGTCGCTTCGATGGTGGTCTTCGAAGGGGGCGCAGCCAAGAAGTCCGACTATCGCAAGTTCGTCATCCGGGGCCTCAGCGGCCAGGACGACTTCGGGGCAATCCACGAGGCTGTGCTCAGGCGGTTCACGCGGAAGACTGGAGTCGACACCCCGGAGGCGTACGATCCGTCGTTCGAGGCCGTGCCCGACTTGGTGCTGATCGATGGCGGCAAGGGCCAGCTGTCGGCCGCCCTACAGGCGCTCGAGGAGGCGGGCCTCGACGACGTAGTGCCCGTGGTCTCGCTGGCCAAGCGGGAGGAGGAGTTGTTCGTGCCCGGTCGCGGAGCCCCTTTGGACGTGGCGCCGGACGACCCGGGCCTCATGCTGCTGCGGAGCGTGCGTGACGAAGCCCACCGCTTCGCCGTGGGGTTCCACCGAGCGCGGCGGCAGGCGACTGCGACGGATTCGTTCCTCGACGGACTTCCTGGGGTGGGCGAGAAACGGAAGCGTGCCATCCTTGCCCACTTCGGGTCGCCCGAACGCTTCCTGCAGGCCACCAGCGAAGAGGTGGAAGCGGTGCCGGGATTGCCCGGGAGAGTGGCGCGATTCATCTACACCTATGTGCACAAGAATGGGTAGACTGGGAGGCGTGGTGAGCGAAGCGACATTCCGGACGCCTTGGGGACTGGGCCGTGTCGTCGTCGAGGGCGAATACTTGGTCGAGGTGGTCCTGCCGCGGCTCGACGCTCCGCCCGTCGTTCAGGGCGAGGAGCCTCCCGACGGCGCGATGACGGCTGACGGTGGCGCGACCGGGGCTGCGGCGGCCTCGGGGTCGGACGCAGCCGTCCGCGGGGCGCTGCCCGACCCGCCCGATCCGGCCGCGCGCTGGGCGCGCGAGCTGGACGACTATTTCAGCTGCGGGCGCCAAGGGTGGAGCGATGAGGAAGTCCGTCTGGAGGAGCGCCGGTTCACTCCCTTCCGCACCGCCGTGTATAGGGCGCTCCTGGAAGTGCCGGTTGGCAGCACCGTCACCTACGGGGAGCTGGCCCGCCGAGTCGGTCGCCCTGGCGCAGCGCGCGCGGTCGGCACCGCGATGGCTCAGAACCCGATCGCCGTCGTCGTGCCGTGTCACCGGGTGGTCCGCAACGACGGTTCCCTGGGACACTATGGCTTCGGAGACGCATGGAAACCCCTCTTGCTTCAGCTCGAAGGCGCACGCGCATGACGGCTCTCAAGGATCTTCACTTCACCGTGATCACGGGTCTGTCGGGGGCGGGCAAGTCACAGGCTGTAGCCACCTTCGAGGACATGGGTTTCTTCTGCATCGACAATCTGCCCCCCCAGATGCTCGCCGGCGTCTTCGAGTTGTTCTCGCTGGAAGGGAGCAGGGTCGACCGACTGGCGGTGGTCTTCGACGTGCGCGCCGCCCAGTACTTCGACGAACTCATGCGGTCTCTGGACGACTTGACCGAGGGCGGGGCCCAGTGCCACATCCTGTTCCTCGAGGCGTCCGACGAGGCGCTGGTGGCCCGCTACCAGTCGACGCGGAGGCCTCACCCCGTTGCTCACGACGGGCCTCTCCTCGCGGGCATCCAAGAAGAGCGGCGCCTGCTCATGCCCCTTCGTGAGCGCGCCGACGTGGTCATCGACACCACCGAGCTGAACGTCCACGAGTTGCGCCACCGCCTCCAGGAGACCCTCTTCGCGGGAGAACTGACGAACGAGATCCTGGTGAGCCTCATCTCCTTCGGATTCAAGTTCGGCCTCCCGGCGGAGGCGGACATGGTGCTCGACGTCCGCTTCCTGCCCAACCCGCACTGGGTCGAGGAGCTGCGGCCGCTCACCGGCCTCGATAGCGCGGTCCGAGATTTCGTCGTGGCGCGACCCGAGTCCCAGGGCTTCATCGAGAGGGCCGCGGCCCTGCTGCTCTACCTCGTGCCGCTCTACCTGGCGGAGCAGAAGACCCAACTCGTGGTCGCCATCGGTTGCACCGGCGGACGGCATCGCTCGGTGGCCCTGGCCGAAGCCCTGGCGGCATGTCTTGCCAAGGAGGCTCACGTTCAGACCGCAGTGAGGCACCGAGATGTCGAACGTTCGGGCTGATCCCGCGGCTGTGGACTCGGCTCGGGCTGCGTACGCGAACGATCCGGCGACGGAGGCGCACCATCCGCGGGTCGTGGCCGTGGGCGGAGGCACGGGCCTGTCGACGCTCCTGCGGGGGCTGAAGCACCTCACGCCCAACATCACGGCGGTCGTCACTGTCGCCGACGACGGGGGCTCTTCGGGCAGGCTGCGGGCCGACCTAGGGGTGCCGCCACCGGGGGACATCAGAGACTGCCTGCTCGCGCTGGCCGATCACGAATCCCTGCTCGCATCGCTGTTCTCCCATCGTTTCGCCTCGGGAGAGCTGGCGGGCCACAGCGTGGGCAACCTCTTACTGGCAGCTCTCACGGAGGTCTTGGGAGACTTCGACAAGGCGGTCAAGGAGTCGAGCAAGGTCCTGGCCATCACCGGCATGGTGCTCCCGGGCACCACCTCCGACGTGCGGCTTCACGCGCTTCTGAGCGACGGTCGCCATCTCGTGGGGGAGTCACGCATCGGGAGGTCGCCGGTTTCCGTGAGCAGGGTGTGGCTGGAACCCGAAGACGCGCAGGCTCTGCCACTCGCGCTCGCGCGTATCGGCGAGGCGGACCTGGTGGTGCTGGGGCCGGGCAGCCTCTTCACCAGCGTGATGCCCAACCTGCTGTTGGGAGGGATGCGCGAGGCTCTTGCGTCGACCGAGGCGCGTGTGGTCTACGTGGCCAACGTCATGACACAGCCGGGAGAGACCGCTTCGTTCACCGGTCGCGATCATCTGGCAGCCTTGATCGATCATCTTGGCCAAGGCGTCCTGGACGCGGTGTTGGTGAACTCGACCCCCGTGCCCGACGGCGCTCTCGAACGGTACGGCTGCGCGGGTGCGGAGCCGGTCACCTGGCCGTCGCCGCCCCACAAAGGGGCGGGCGATGGGCGCGACGTGTTTGACGGGGTGGCGCTCGTGCGCCGCGACCTTCTGAGAGTCTCCGACCACGTGCGCCACGACCCTCAGGCGCTGGCGGCTGAGGTGCTTGCCCTGTGCCGGGGACCGGCGAGATGAATACGGCCGCCCTCCGCCTGGAGGCCGTCTCATGAGCACCGTCAGCTTCTCGAGGCGGGTGCGGGAGGAGTTGCTGCGTCACAGTGACGCGCGGCCCTGCTGTCGCAAGGCCGAGGTGGCCGCTCTCGTACGCACCTCGGGCACCTTCCACATCAAGGGCGGGGCTTCGGAGGAAGAGGGGCGGTACGCCCTGCATCTCTCCACGACCTCGCGTGCCGCGGCGCGCATGGTCTACTCATACTTCAAGGAGTTCGGCGCCGAAGGCCGGTTGATGACCCGCAGGGAGCCGCGATTCCGTCGCCGGCTCCTCTACGAGGTGCACCTGCCGGGCAGTCCGCCGATGCTGCAGGCGCTGAACGAGCTGGGGATCCTCAGCGACAACTTCCGCCTCGTGCCCGGCCTGCCCTCAAGGATTCTGCGCAGTCGGTGCTGCAAGAGTGCCTTCGTTCGCGGCTGCATGATCGGGGCGGGGTCGGTGAACCTTCCCTCCCGCAGCACACACCTGGAGATCCTGAGCCCGCACCAGGACTTCGCGCACGATCTGGCGCGCCTGCTCGTCTCGACCGGCTTCGCCCCCGGTGTCTACCAACGCCGAGGCTCTCACGTGGTCTACCTCAAGAGCGGGGAGGAGGTGGCGGCGTTCTTCGCATTCATTGGAGCGCAGGAGGCGGCTCTCAAGGTGGAGGAACAGGCGGTGATGAAGGACATGCGCGCCCGTGCCAACCGGCTCGCCAACTGCGACGAAGCCAATACCCGTCGCACGAGCGCCGCCGCTCTCAGGCAGCTGCGGGCGGTCGACTTCCTGCGGAAGGAGGGGATGCTCGAACACCTCCCGCCCGCGCTCCGCGAGGTGGCGGAGCTTCGCTCGGAGCACCAGTTCCTCAGTCTCGCCGAACTCGCCGAGGAGGCCCCCGAGGGCGTGAGTCGCTCAGCGCTCAACCAT
>DASRMJ010000015.1:0-3596 GCA_035647995.1 Thermoleophilia bacterium
GCGCAGACTCCCAGTCCCGAACAGAGTTCGTCCCAGCCCGTGGCCGCTGTGGTCGGCGCGCCGTCGGCGCCTGGGGCGCGCTCGGGCGCGGCTTCCCCACCGGTCGCGCGCGCGGGCTCCGGGTCGGAGGCGGGCAGCCCCAGAAGGGCCAAGAGTTCCGCCACGGGTGGCACCTCCGCGCTTCCGGCCTCCGCACCCGCCGAGAGCGCTCGCCTGACGACCTCGGCTCGGAGCGAGGCCTGCTCTGCCTCCAGCGCACGCAGGCGATCGAGCGCCCGCGCCTCACGTTCGAGGTCGGCGACGCGTTCCTGCGCCGCCTCACGTCCGGCCAGCAGGTGTTCGTGCCGCGTCGAGACGATGGACCGTTCGGAGCGGAGGCTTTCGTGACGCAGGCTCAACTCCGGTATGCCCACCGCTTCTTCGATGAGCCGTCGGCGCGAGCGGGGGTCGAGCAGTAGAAGACGATCCAACTCTCCCTGGCGGATCGCCGAGACGTGAGCCGGGCCGATTCCCAAGTCGGCGAGTCGCGCGGCCACGTCGGCCTGGGACGCTTCGGCTCCGTCGAGGAGGTAGTGGGTATTCTCGCCGCGGCGCGCGCGCCGGGTGATGGTGAGCGTGCCTTCGGGGACGTCGCGGGTGTGGTTCGAGGCGTGGCCGTGCTTGCACACCTCCGGAGGGAGTCCTTGGAGTTCGAGCCGCTCCGGCCGGTGGTCGAGCACTATGGTGACTTCGCTCGAATCGAGCGGGAGGAGTTCGTCGCTGCCCGCGAACACCAGGTCGGCTTCGGAGCGGCAGCGCAGATCGCCCATGTCGTTCTCGCCCAGCGCCCAGGTGAGGGCGTCGGTGAGGTTGCTCTTCCCCGTTCCGTTCGCGCCCACGAACACACAGACGCCCGGATGGAGCTCAAGGCCCGACGGTTCGGGAAAGCTCTTGAATCCCTCTACCAGCAGGTGTTTCAGATACACGGGTCTCATCACTCCTAGCGGCGCTCCGTCACGGGACGGATTCTAGCTTCCCTTCAGGGGTTTACCAAGTGAGCCCCCGCTGGAGAGGATCGCCGCCCGCACGTGCACCATCAGCGTGCGGGAGGCCACGTTGGCGTAGCGGTCCTTGCTCCGGATGAGGTTGAGTCTGCGCGTGAGTCTCTCGACGAAGGGCACGACCGTCATGGTGTCCTCGTCCGCCGGTTGCAGAGCCATCTTGGGGAGAACGGCGATACCCAGGCCGTTCCGCACGAAGCCTTTGACCGACTCCAGGGCGCCGGTCTCGTAGGCCACCTGCGGCTCGAAACCCGCGCGCCGGCAGAGTTCGACCACGTAGGGCCCCAAGGTGAAGGCCCCTCCGAGGATGATGAGTGGTTCGTTCGCCAGTTCGCGCAACGAGATGGCCTCTCGTTCCGCGAGCGGGTGGAGGTGGGGAAGCACGACCAGCAGGTCTTCCTCGATGAGTGGGGTCACCTCCAGCAGCTCGGGCGCGTGGGGATCGGGGACGATCGCGAAGTCCGCCGAACCATCGAGTACGCTGCGCTCGACGTCGCTCGCCCCGGCTTCGAGGAGGGTGACCCTGATGCCGGGCCAGTTGCGCGCGAAGGAGGCGAGGATCGGGGGCACCACATGTGCCGCCACGCTTGGGATGCAGCCGAACCGCACGCTGCCGGTGATCACGCCGAGGCGTTCCTCCATGACGCGCGCCGCCTCTTCGGTCTTGAGCAGGACGGCCTGAGCCAGGGGTAGGAAGGCGCGTCCGTCCACGGTGAGGGCGACCCTCCTGCTGGTGCGGTCGAACAGCCGGGCTCCGAGCTCGTTCTCGAGGTGCTTGATCTGGTAGCTCAGGGCCGGCTGAGACACATGGAGTCTGGCCGCCGCCTCGGTGAAGCTCAGCGTGTCGGCCACCGCCGTGAAGTATCTCAATTGGGCGAGTTCCATAAATAGAAATTATATCAAGCATAGAAACATGATATTGGATAAATCGTTGGGCCGCGGCTACACTACCGTCAGCTGAGCACTGAACAGGCGTGGATCACCGGGATCCCCCCCATTCCGCCGCGCCCAGTGTTGAGCAGTTTTCCCCGCTGTATAGCCGGTCCTACCCCCTGGGACCGGCTATACGTCCATTTGAAGCCGGTCTGACTGCGGCCGGCTGGTGTGTGCGACATGCCCCGCTCCTATGCCTGTCGCCCCCGTCCGCGGTCCCTCCGCCACTTGCCAGGGGGGCACCGGAACGCTAGCATCGCACCAGCACGGGAAGGCGGGGTCCGCGCGGCTTCGCCTCACGCATAGAAGGGGGCCTGGGGTATGGCGATGTATGTGGAACTGTTCGGTCGCGACAAGTACTACGGCGGCATGCTGCGTGAGAGTCGCGAGGACGAGTTCGTATCGAACGTCTTCGGTCCCCTGCGCAACTTCGAGACGACCACCTGGCTCGTGGAGCTCCTGGGGAAGGCCTTTCGCGGGGGGGACTACGGGAAGGCGATCGAGAGCGGGTACGAACTCGACTTCTGGCGACGTTTCCCGCCCCCGGGCGGGCGTGAGGTCCCCGAGAACGAGACCGAGGTCTCGTGCGTGCTGGAGACAGAGACCTTCACGTTCCTGGTGATCGCGCGCTACTGGCACGAGCTCAGCCGCCAGACCGCGCACGACGTGGATCGAGACCAGATCGTCCGCACCCTCGACGCCGGCTACGCCGCGCTCGGAGATCGCTGCCGCCTGCTGGTGCTCACCACCGACGCTGAGCCACCCGCTCTCGTGTCGAAATACTGGGCCGATCCGGCGTTGCTGGCGGCCCGGATGACCGGTCTCCCCGAGGGCGTCGACCCGCAGGGGCTCGCCGCCCGCATCGGCTGGACCAACTGGGGCGAGTTGCGCGAGGCATTGGCCAGTCGGATCGGGGAGACTCCCATCAATCTCACCCAGTGGAACTTCGCCAAGGACCTGGTGGCGTACCTCGACCTGGTCTCCACGCGCGGCCGCGGGCTCATCGTCCGGGCCACCCACGGCCCGGCCGACAGCGGGTCCTGAGGGGGCACGCACGCGGCCTCGCGAAGACGCACGCGGGCGGGGGAGCGACGCCCGCCCCCACGAGGGGCCGCCGCGCGGCGGCGCCGCCCCGAAGGGAGACGCACGCCCCTACCACGTGTACCCGTCACGCCCGGGTAGAGGTCCCACGCGCAGCCGGTTCCCCTTGTGGCTCCTTGTTGTGGCGGCCGTGCTGCTGGTGGGAGGAGCGGGGCTCGCGGCCCGCGCTGCATTCGGGGGCGGCTCCGTCGGCGCCCCCTCTGCCACTGCGACCACCGTGGCGGCGGGCGACGGTGGCAGCGCGGGCGCCGACGGCGCTTCCGGCTCTGGGCCGGGCGATGGAGGGACCGCCACACCCACGACCGCGGTCACCGCGCCCTCCGGCGCCGCACCCGCGGACGACGGACCTATCGGGCCGCCGGCCGCCGTCTCACCCATAAACACCTCGTTCGCGGGCCTCGCGATGTTCCGGGGTAACTCCCATCGGTCGTACTACGGCACGGGGCCCGTCCCCACGGCGCCACGCGTCCTCTGGCGCTTCCCCGAGAGCGGCCCGATGAGCGCATCTTCGTCGGAGGGGGG
>DASRMJ010000016.1:0-4168 GCA_035647995.1 Thermoleophilia bacterium
GCGGTTGATCGCGCTCATCGACAAGGGCGAGCCGCTGCCGGTGGACGTCGCCGGGCAGATCATCTACTACGTGGGCCCTTCGCCGGCGAAGCCGGGCAGGCCGATCGGTTCGGCCGGGCCCACCACTTCCGGCCGCATGGACGCCTACACTCCCGTCTTGCTCGACATGGGGCTCAAGGGCATGATCGGGAAGGGGTATCGCAACCCGGCCGTCAAGGACGCCATGATCCGCAACAAGGCCGTGTACTTCGCTTCTGTGGGGGGGGCCGCCGCCTTGATCGCGCAGCGCATCACGGCGGCGCGCGTCGTGGCCTACGACGACCTGGGTCCGGAAGCTCTCCGGGAGATCGATGTGGTCGATTTCCCGGTCATCGTGATCAACGACATCTACGGCGGCGACCTCTATGAGGCGGGCCGCCGGGAGTTCGAAAGGAAGGTGGGCACTTGAGCGTGAAGGACCGAGAGACGGCCAACGTGGGGGCCGGGCTCTGGAAGGGCGCCGGCATGTGGGCCTGGCTCTTCCATCGGGTGAGCGGTGTGGTGCTCGCCCTCTACATCTTCGCCCACATCTGGGTCATCTCCCGAGCGGCGGCCTCCGGCGCCGATGCGTTCGACTCCATGTTCAAGACGCTGGAGAGTCCGTTCTTCGTCCTGCTCGATCTCGCCCTGCTCGCGGCGGTCGTGTATCACGCACTGAACGGCATCCGCGTGATCCTCTTCGATCTGGGCATCGCGATCCGACGGCAGAAGACGCTGTGGTGGGTAGTGATCGCAGTCTCCGTGCTGGTCATGGAGGTCTTTGTTTTCGTCTCGTTCTCATACATCGCCTCGCATGGCTCGTGACAGGGGAGTCGCTGACGTGAGAAAAGAAACACTCGAGCTCAGCACCGGGGGCATGTGGCTGTGGCTTCTGCAGCGGGTGACAGCCGTCCTTCTGTTGCTGTTCCTGACCGCGCATCTCATCGCCACCCACGTGCTCAACCTCGGCGAGCTCTCGTACGACAACGTAGGGGGCAGATTGGCTTCGGGCTTCTTCGTGGTCGTGGACTTCGGCCTGCTCGGAGCGGGCCTCTTCCACGGGCTCAATGGGCTCCGCATGGTGCTCCTCGACTATGGGTTCGGCGGGCGCAGTCAGTCCGTGCTCTCGTGGATCCTGCTGGTGGTGGGATTGGCCGCCTTCGCAGGAGGCACCTGGGCGCTCTGGCCGTGGCTGACGACGTAGGGAAGGGGTCCGCAGCATGATCTATCACGAGCTGATCGTCGTCGGAGGGGGCCTGGCGGGCCTTCGCGCGGCGGTGGAAGCCAAGAAGCAGGGCATCGACGTGGCCGTCATCTCTCAGGTGTGGCCGGGCCGCAGCCACTCGGGGGCCGCACAGGGCGGGGTGAACGCCGCGCTGGCCAATCACCCCGATTCGGCGGACGACACCTGGGAGAAGCACGCGTTCGACACGGTGAAGGGCTCCGACTACCTGGCCGACCAGAACGCCGTCGCCCAGATGACTAAGGACGCCATCCCGATCATCTATGAGATGGAACACTGGGGATGTCCGTTCAGCCGCTTCGACGACGGCCGCATCGCGCAGCGCCCGTTCGGCGGCGCGGGCTACCCGCGCACCTGCTACGGCGCGGACAAGACCGGCCACTACATGTTGCATACGCTGGTCGAGCGCGCCGCGGCCGCAGGCGTGACCATGTACGTGGAGTGGTTCGTCAACCGCCTCGTCGTGGACGATGGAGTCTGCCGGGGCGTGGTCGCCTACGACATGATGAAGGGCGGCTTCGAGTTCTTCCAGGGTGACGCGGTGATCGTCGCCACCGGCGGCGCAGGACGCACCTACGGCAACACCACCAACGCCATCATCTCCACCGGCTACGGCATGGCCATGGCCTACCACGCGGGCGTGCCCTTGAAGGACCTCGAGTTCGTCCAGTTCCACCCGACGGGCCTGCTCACCACCAACATCCTCATGACCGAGGGTGCTCGGGGCGAGGGCGGCTATCTCGTCAACGGCTTGGGCGAACGTTTCATGAAGAAGTACGCGCCCACGGCGATGGAGCTCGCTCCCCGCGATATCACGTCCCGCTCGATCCAGACCGAGATCAACGAGGGCCGCGGTATCGACGGCAAGGGCTTCGTGTACCTCGACCTACGGCATCTTGGCGCACAGAAGATCCTCGAGCAGCTGCCGGGGATCCGCGACCTGGCCATACACTTCGAGGGGGTCGACCCCATCGAGGAGCCCATACCCATCGTGCCCAGCCAGCACTACTCGATGGGCGGCATCGACACCGACATGGACGGCCGCACCATCATGCCCGGCTTGTACGCGGCCGGCGAGTGCGCCTGCGTGTCCGTGCACGGCGCCAACCGGCTCGGCGGCAACTCACTTCTCGAGACCGTCGTGTTCGGCCGTCGGGCCGGCGCCGCCGCTACGGAGCATCTGGGCGGTCTCGCGGCGAAGAAGGGGAGCGCCGCGGCCGGCGAAGCCGCTGTGATTGCCGCGCGCGCCCAGGTGGACGACCTTGCCTCGCGCGCCGGGAGCGCGGGCGCCGAGGACCCGTACGCCATCCGTCTCGGCATGACCACCACCATGAAGGACCACTTCGGCGTGTTCCGCGAGGCCTCCGTGATGCAGGCGGGTCTCGACAAGATGATAGACCTCAAGCAGCGCGTCCGGAACATCGGCCTGCGCCACACCGGCGGAGTGTTCAACCTTGACATGATCCGCACGGTGGAGCTCGAAGGCATGGTGGACGTGGCTCTGGCCATCGCGGCCGGAGCGCTCGCGCGCACGGAGTCCCGCGGCTCGCACTCGCGCACCGACTTTCCGGACCGCGACGACGCGAACTGGCTCCGTCACACCCTCGCCTTCAATACGCCCGACGGGCCGAGTCTCGAAAGCAAGCCCGTCGCCCTCGGGATGTTCGAACCACAGGAGCGGAAGTACTGATGCCAGAAGCCAAGTTCCGCATCAAGCGCTACGACCCCGCGCAGAGCGCGGACCAGAACGGCGCCGCCGGCCGTCGATACGACGAGTTCAGAGTGCCGTACGAGTCGAGCCTCACTGTGCTCGAAGGCCTCTTCTACATCCAGGAGAATCTGGACGGTTCGTTGTCGTTCAGGTACTGCTGTCGGGCGGCCGTGTGCGGGTCGTGCGCCATGTACATCAACGGCGCCTACCGGCTGGCCTGCCAGACGAACGTGCGGCACCTCGGTGACGGAGTCATCACGGTGGAGCCGCTGCCCCACATGCCGCTGGTCAAAGACCTGGTGTGCGACATGACCGAGTTCTTCGAGAAGTACGAGGCCATCAAGCCGTATCTCATGCGGGACTCCGTGGAGCCGGAGAAGGAGATAGCCCAGTCACCGCATGAGCGGAAGAAGCTCGACGGCCCGATCGACTGCATCCTCTGCGGCAGCTGCTACAGCTCGTGCCCGTCGGTGTGGGGCGAGGGGAACTACCTTGGTCCCGCGGCTCTGCTCAAGGCGTACCGGTTCGAGGTGGACTCGCGTGACGAGGCCAAGAAGGCGCGCCTCCCCAGCTTCGACAACGAGCGCGGCACCTACCGGTGCCACACCATCACGAACTGCGTGGAAGCCTGCCCGAAGGAGCTCAATCCCACCGAGGGCATCCAATGGCTCAAGGGGGCGGCGGTGCGGCGGCGCATCCTGGGGCGCGCGAAGTAGCTCGCCGGCTGGGCTGTGCGGCTCCCGCGCCGGGCGCCGCACGCGGAGCCGCGCCGAGAGCCGTGCCCGGAGTCCGACGCCGTCGTCCGGCGGCGCGAGGGTCGCGGCCGGGCGGGACCGCTCAGCTAGTACGTGCGGTCCTGCGGCTGGAACTGGTCGACCACCACCGGCTTGTAGCCCAAGCGCGGACCCTGGTCGGTGTGGTAGGCCAGGGTGTGACGGAGCCAGTTCGCGTCGTCGCGGAGGGGGAAGTCCGCACGAGAGTGCGCCCCGCGTGACTCCTGCCGGGCGAGCGCGCCCATGGCGGTCGCCAGAGCCAAGTCGATCATGCCATCGAGTTCCAGCACCCTCAGCAGGTCTAGGTTGAAGACTCGGCCGCCGGCACGCACGGCCGTCCCGTCGTACCGGGTCCTCAGGTCGCTCAGTATGGTGACCGTACGCTGCAACCCCTCGCCCGTGCGGAACACCTGCACACAATTG
>DASRMJ010000017.1:0-2935 GCA_035647995.1 Thermoleophilia bacterium
CTTCGAGGCGGTCGTCCGAGATCCCGTAGAAGTGCGCGACTTCGTGCACCACGGTGACGCACACTTCCTCCCTGATCGCAGCTGGGTCTTCGCCGGCGGCGGCCAAGATCGAGCCTTGGTAGAGAGTGATGCGGTCGGGGAGCACGCCCGCGTAATCGCCGCCGCGTTCCGTCAGCGGGATCCCGAAGTAGAGTCCGAGCAGCGACGCGGCGTCCTCACCCTCCAGGCCGGCGTCGGCCAACTCCTCCTCTGAGGGCCACTCCTCGATCACGACCTCGACATTCTCGAGATGCGCAAGGAACTCGTCCGGCAGAGAATCCAAGGCCTCTGCGACCAACTCCTCGAACCGTGCGTCATCCATCGATCCGCACCCCCTCGCGCTCGAGTAGATCCAACAATGAGGCCACCGCACGCGCTCGGTGCGAGACGGCGTCCTTCTGGAAGGCGGTGCCTTCTCCCAAGGTGAGGTCCCAACCCTCGGGCACGAACACCGGGTCGTACCCGAACCCTTCCCCTCCCGCGGGGGCCGCAGCGATGCGGCCCTCGAGCACACCCGTCACCTCGTGCAGTTGCGGCGCACCGCCCGTGCGTGAGGGCGTCACCAAGGCGAGCGCGCAGACGAACCGGCCGGCGCGCTCGGCCGTGCCTCCAAGCCGTTCCAGCAGCAGCGCCACGTTCTGCTCGTCAGTGGCATCGTCGCCCGCGTAGCGCGCCGATCGGACCCCGGGTTCACCCGCAAGGGCGTCCACCTCCAGGCCGGAGTCGTCGGCCAAGACGGCGACCTTCGCGCCCAACGAGACGTAGGCTCCCAGGGCCTTGAGGAGGGCGTTCTCGGCGAAGGTCGCGCCCGTCTCCTCGGGGAGTCCCACTCCCGCCGGAAGAGTCTCCACGCTGAACCCCCGGCCCAATAGCCGCGCGAACTCCCGCGCCTTGCCTTGATTGCGGGTGGCGACCACCACGCGCGCGCAGCCGCCGTCGGCGGCGGGCGATGAGAGAGAGTCCGTCACTCCTGCGAATAGCTGCGCGCGATCACTGCAGCCTGGACCGCGCCGATCTCCCTGATCCCCGCGGCTGCCAGGTCGAGCAGCCGGTCGAGGCCCTCACGGTCGAAGGGAACCTTCTCAGCTGTGGCCTGCACCTCGATCAAGCGTCCAGACCCGGTCATCACCACGTTCATGTCGACGTCGGCCGTGGAGTCTTGCGCGTAGTCGAGGTCGAGAACCGGCAGACCGTCCACGATCCCCACGCTCACGGCGGCCACGGAGTCGTGAAGCGGGTAGCTCTTGATGATCTTGGCGTCCACCGCCCGCTTCAGCGCGAGGTGCAGCGCGAGGTAGCCGCCGGAGATGGCGGCGCAGCGTGTTCCGCCGTCAGCCTCGATCACGTCACAGTCCACGTAGACCGTGCGCTCGCCCAAGCCGGACAGATCGGTCACGGCGCGCAGACTGCGTCCTATCAGACGTTGGATCTCGACCGTGCGGCCGCCCTGGCGGCCTGACACCGCTTCGCGCGACGTGCGCTGGCCGGTGGACGCGGGCAGGAGCGAGTACTCGGCTGTCAACCAGCCCTCTCCCGTCCCCCTCAGTCGACGCGGGACTCCGTTGACGATGCTCGCCGTGCAGAGGAGCCGGGTGCCGCCCAGCTCGAAGAGCACCGATCCGTCGGCCGACCGCACGAAGTCAGGAGTGACCTCCAGCTGTCTCAAGCTCTCGGGTGGGCGGCCCGTTCCGCTTTGAACTGCGCACATTCTTAGTATCCTTTCTGTCGGCCGACGGCCGGATCGAGCCGGTCGGCCTGTGCCGGCGAGGCTGACATGATGGAGCGGGTCAACCCGCCTGACGGTCGGTCACGACTCCCGCATCCCACAGGTGGACCTCTCGTATTGGGAGCTGCAGGAAGCGCGCCCCGACCCTTCGAAACGCTTCCGGGTCTCCGGTGGCGTAGAAGCTGTATGCGCCCTCGCGACCGGGTAGGTTCCCGATACCCTTGCGTTCCAGGATCTCCCCCACCTCGCGGGCGATCTCCTCCGCGGAGTTGATGAGCGACACCCGGGGGCCCAGCAGGCGGCGCAGCATCGGCGATATCAGCGGGAAGTGCGTGCATCCAAGGATCACGGTGTCGGCTCCCGCCTCCTTGATCGGGCGGACGCAGGCGCGCACCGCCTCCTCCACCTCCTCGGAGAACACGTCGCCGTCCTGGATCATCGGAGCCAATCGGGAGCAGGCCACCGGGAAGATATCGAGTCCCGCGTCGAGGGATCGGAGCGCCTGCTGATAGCTGCCGGAGCGCACTGTCGCCTCAGTGGCCATAATCCCGACCCTCCGGTTGCGGGTCTCCTGCACAGCCGCGCGAGCGCCGGGCATCACCACCCCCACAACGGGCGTCTCGAAGGCCTCTTGGAGCTGGGGAAGAGCGGCGGAGGCGGCCGAGTTGCAGGCGACGATGATGAGCTTCACGTCCTGCTCCACAAGGAAGGCCGCGTTGCGGAAGGCGAGGGCGCGGACCTCTTCCAGCGACTTAGGACCGTACGGGAACGCGCCCGTGTCACCGAGATACACGTAGTCTTCCGACGGCAATCCGACCAAGCACTCGTGCAGGACGGTCAGGCCCCCCACCCCCGAGTCGAACAGACCCACCGGGCGGGTATCGACCGAGGAGTCCTCGGGGTCGCGGTCGTTGCCGCCGGACCGAGACGTTGCGTCGCGCTCTTCCATGGGGCCGGATTCTACCAGACGCGGACCGACGGCCGAGCCGGATACGCGTCGGCACGCGCATCAGAGCCGAAGCCGGTGACGGCGCGGGCCGCGTTGCCGACGGCGGCGGCGTGGGCGGTGGCGGCGGCGCCCATATCGGCGGCCATGCGCGGGCGCGGGGGTGGCGCAAGCCTTCGTGGTAGAGTTCGGCTGATGACGTGCGAGATCGACACAGGACATAC
>DASRMJ010000018.1:0-5443 GCA_035647995.1 Thermoleophilia bacterium
GTACCAGATCAAGCCGGATCCACTGAAGAGCGCCGTGCGTGCCTGGTCGGGATGGGCTATCACGTAGTGGAGCTTGGCGCCGACCACGCCCCCGACTATCGCGGCGATGAGCATGGAGTAGGCGAGCTCGGGGTCCACTCCCCTGCGCTTCATCCCCCAGGCCGCGACGAGGCCGGCACTCACGAACGCAAGGGCCATCATCACGCCGAACGAGTGGATAGTCAGGGGGCCTATTGTGAGAAGCTGGGGATACATGAGGCTCCGATGGCAGAGGCACCCCCCGGAGCCGCAGTCAGACAGACCGCAGCTCGCGGAGGGGCGGGTCTCTCGCTACTTGGTCGTCGTGCTCGTGGTGTCGGCCTCGTGCGGACTGCTGCCGGAGGCTGCGGTCTGGTCCATCATGTCCACGAACTGCTGGGCCATCTGGCCGAGTTGCGTGGTGGCATCGACCGCCGCGGCCTTCGCCCAGGTCTCTTTCGCCTTGTCGCGCTGGTCGGCGGAAAAGTAGACGATGGCCAGGTTGTAGAGGGCTCCCTGGTCGTCGGGCGTTTCTGCGATCACGGCCTCCAGCTTCGCCTGCGCCGCGGCCAGATCACCCTTGACGAAGTCGACCATGGCGAAACCGGACTTGACCTTCGGATTGTCCGGCTCCAGAGCGGCGGCTTCGTCCAAGAGGCGGGTGGCCTCGTCGGGATTGTTCGCCTGCAGGTAGGCCTCGGCCAGCGCGAGGATGAGGTCGACGTTCTTCGGATCCGCCTTGTAGGCTTCCTCCGCCGTCTTCACCAGTTCTTCCGCTGTCGGGCCGGTCCCGGTGTCTCCGGTCGAGGGATGCCCGTCCGGGACGGCAGCATCGGGAGATATCGGAGGCGCCGCCACCGTGGTATCGGTCGTGCCGTCCGCAGATCCCACCAGGTTGGGGATCGCTACGATCAGGCCCACAACCACTATCGCAACAACGATAATGGCGATCAGGTACTTTCTGTTCATCCGCGCCTTTCCTTTCGAGCAACGAGTATCCTGTGTGACAAGCCCGCGAGGACCAAGGCGTGATGCTACACGATGTAGCAGACAAAACCCACGCCCCGGCACCGGCGGGCGCTGCGAGCATGTGAATCGAACCACATATCGCGGCGGATGACCACTCGATCCGGGGCAAGTGACCGGCGACTCGCGGCAACGCGCCTTGAATCCGGTCGCTGAGTGCTCTACTATTCCCGCAATATACCCCGCAGGGTATCAGGCGAGGTCACACGTGAAGACAGCCCAGATAGATTTCGATTCGTGCCAGGCGTGCTCACGATGTGACGCTCGCAAGGCCTGCCGGACCAAGGCGATCGTGAAGATGGGCCCCGACGAGCAGGCGATAGTCAAGCCATCGGACTGCATGGGATGCGGTGACTGTATCGAAGCCTGCCCGTTCGGAGCGATCTTGATGAAGGAGATGTAACACGATGTTCAAGTTCTTGAATCGGGCGCCGCAAGGCTACACCGACCTATCCCCCTCCGAGGTCCATGAGCGGCTTGCGGCAGACGGCCGCGTGCAGCTGATCGACGTCCGCTCCCCGGCCGAGTACGCCCGCGGACACATTCCCAAGGCACGGCTGATCCCGTTGGGCGAACTCGAGAGCCGCGGTGAAGAGCTGAAGAAGGATCGAGACATCATCCTCTATTGTCAGAGCTCTTCACGCAGCCGGCACGGCGCGCGTATCTTGGCGAAGCTGGGATACGAGAACGTCTTCAACATGTCCGGAGGGATCGTCCGCTGGCCCTACGGAGTGAAGCGATCGTGACGGTCACAGCCTCCTCCGATCCGGCAGGCCTGCCCTCCTACGCGAACGGAACAGGCGCCATCCCGAAGGACGGCGCCCGCCGAGATGCAGGCGCTCACGCGGCTAGGTTCGGAGGCGCCTCCGAACCTAGCCGCTCACCCGGCGCCAGTAGCTGCCCGTGACCATGGCGCGAGCGTACTTCAGCGGCTGCGTCAAGATCAGGTAGATGTGCACGATGCTGAACGAGATGAACACCCACGAGAGCACGTAGTGGATCTGACGAAGCGTCATTAACCCGCCGAACAGGTCCACGATCGCCGCCAGCCTCAGCGGCCAGTAGAGCGTGAAGCCGACGATCGCCATCAGCGCCGATACGGCGAACAGCAAGAAGTACGTCACGATCTGGAGTGAATTGTACTTGCCCGACTCCGGCTTGCTCTCAGAGACGAAGAGGTAGTACTTCACCGTGGCCCCCAGCCCCCGCAGGTTGCGCGGCGCCGGCCCAGCCGTCATCCACTTGCCCTCGGTCAAAAACTGGTACACGTGGAACACGCCCAGGAAGAAGAACAGGTACATGTCCACGAAATGCACGAACCGAGCGTTGCCCATGCTGCCGAAGATGTTGAACGCGGGGAAGTGTATCTGCATGCCCGACAGCACCAGCAGGATCATGTTGCCCAGATGCACCCAGTGGGCGATGCGCTCCAGGAGGTCATGCTTCTTGATGCGTTCTAGCTTCGCCATGATGGCATCCGCCTACTTGACCCTGAACTTGAGGATCTTGTTGCTCTTCGGTTCAATCACGTGAACCGAGCAGGCCATTCAGGGGTCGAAGGAGTGTAACGTCCGCAGAACCTCCAACGGCCTCTCGGGATCGGCCACCGGCGTGCCCACGAGTGCCTGCTCCACCGGCCCGCGAACGCGACCGTCGCCTGCCCGCGGGGCGAAGTTCCATCCCGAGGGAGTGACGATCTGGTAATGCTTCACCCGACCGTCCTCGAGTGTAGCCCAGTGCGCGAGAGAACCTCGAGGAGCGTCCCAGCCGCTGAAGCCTTGACCCGTGGGGCTGTCGGGCACGGGAGTATAGAAGTTCATGTCGCCGGCGGCCATGTTCGCCCGCAGCTGCGCGATGTAGTCGAGGGTCTTGTCGCCGATGATCTTGACCTTGAGCACGCGCGCCGCGATGCGACCGAGGTTCGAGAAGAGCACGGCCGGGTTGCCGGCGTGGCCGATGGCGGCCAAGGTGTCGTCGATGAGCTTCTTGGCCGGATGGTCCGCCGGGCCGCCCAGGTAGGCGACGAGCATCTGGGCAAGCGGGCCCACCTCGACCGGGGCGCCCTTCATGTGTGCGCTCTTCTCCCAGGCGTAGCGACCGTTGCGGTCGATCTCCGGTATGCCCTCGATGCCCGTGAAGTCCGGGCCGGTGACGCCCTCCCACGGGTGCAGTCCGCCTTCGTACTGCGTGTTCCACGAGCTGGTTACCCACTCTCGGACGTCCGTCTGCTGGTCCACCGGCTGGACGCTCAGGTTGCCGTCGAAGGCCCCGAAGACGCCGCCCCGAGGGAACAGGCGCTTGTACGGGTCTCCCCCTTCGAGATCCTCGTCGATGACACCCCAAGTGAAGTAGTTGCCGTGCCCGGCACCGATGCCGGCTTGATCCAAGTAGAACGGAGCGATGGCCATCAGATCGGGCACCAGGGTGCCGTCGATGAAGCCCTTGACCTCACGCACCTTGGCCTCGAACTGGTCTATCTGGTCTTGGTGGGGCACCGACGCAAACCCGCCGGGAGGGGTGGACATCTGGTAGGGGAACTTGCCGCCGAAGAGCGCGGACGCTTCTGAAGCCACGGCCTGCACTTTGATGGATTCGAGATAGTGAGCCGCAAGTTGCAGGTTGAGCTCGGGGTCGAGGGCATAGGCCGGATGGTCCCAGTAGCCGTTCTCGAGGAAGCCGAGCTGGCCCGAATCGACGAAGGCCTTCAAGCGATCCTGCACGGCCTTGAGGCCCGACGACGACGCCTTCGCCGAGAGCGCGCTCACGACGTTCACGTAGTCGAGGCCGTTGAGAATGTAGAACCAGAGCACGTGATCGTGCAGGAGTTGGGCGCATTCGAGCAGGTTGCGCATGAGACGTCCGTTCGGCGGCGGAGAGATGCCCGCGGCGTTCTCAAGCGCCATGGCCGAGTTGTGGCCGTGCGGGGTGGGGCACACGCCGCACACCCGGTGCGTGTAGTGCCAGGCGTCCATCCACGGGCGATTCTCCACGATCATCTCGAGGCCTCGGAACATCGTGCTCGTGGCCCACGCATCGACCACCTTGCCGTTCTCCACCTCGACCTCGACGCGCAGGTGTCCTTCTATGCGTGTGACCGGATCGATGACGACCTTGGCCATCTACGCCTCCTTCTCTTCAGCGACGCTACCGTCGTCGTTCTTGCCGAGGCGGCCTTTCGCCGCGCTGACGGCCAAGTGCGCTGCGACAGCCACACCGGTCGCCGCGGCGAGCCCGATGCCGACCGTGTCGGCTCCGACCCGCACGCCACCGAACCCGGGGATCGATACGCCCGGCATGGGCGAGTAGAAGTCGGTGAACTCGTCCCAGAAGCCCTTCTCGGAACACCCGATGCACTGTCCCGTCCCGATGCACCAGTTGGAGCGGTTGTTCCACAGCACGGTGGCACAGTCGGAATAGGTATGCGGACCGCGGCACCCCATCTTGTAGAGGCAGTAGCGCAGGTTCTCCTCAGGGCTGCCGAGGGCTTCGACAAAACGACCCTCATCGAAGTGGGCGCGCCTGGGGCACTCGTCGTGGACCTTGCGCCCGAAGAACAACTTCGGCCGCCGGTACTGATCAGTCTCGGGGACCTTGCCGTAGGTGAGGAAGTAGGTGATGGTGCTGGTGAGATGGATCGGGTTGACCGGGCAGGTGGGCAACTGGATGAGCTTGCTGGTATCGATGCCCTCCTGCTCCATGAACGCCAGCATCCCCATAGCCCCGCTGGGATTCGGATGGGCGGCCTGGACGTTTCCGAACGAGGCGCAGTTGCCCACCGCGATGACCAAGGCTGCGTCGGTGAGAGCCTCTCGGGCTATGTCGACCGAGGTGCGGCCTGCGATCGTCATGGCGCTCGGGATCTTCGTCGCCACAGAGCCTTCGACCACCAGCACGTAGGCGCCTTTGTTGTCGGTCATGGTCTGCTTGAGCTTGGCTTCCGCTTGATGCCCGGCTCCGGCCATGAGGGCCTCGGAGTACTCGAGACTGATCATGTCGAGCACGATGTTGAGAAAATCGGGGTAGCGACTCTTGGACACCGACTCGGTGCAGCCGAGACACTCCTGGAAATCGAGCCAGACCACCGGCGGACGCTTCGCCGCCTGCTCCAGCGCTCGGGCGATCCCCGGAACGGCTGCCTGACCGAGCCCCATGGCGGCCGCGAGGCCGCCGCAGACCTTCAGGAAATCTCGGCGGGTGAGCCCGCGCGCGGCGAAGATATCCTTCACGACCTCGCCCCCTTCACCACCGACCTAAGAGCGACGACCACAGTCGAGGCCGCGGCGGCGGCGTAGAGGAACTTGAAGAACTCGATGCGAGTGACCCTCAAGGCGGACCTCCCCTCCATTCTCCCTTGGCTCCACGGCGGGGCACCGACGGCGGCGCGGCGGCCTAGCCGGAG
>DASRMJ010000019.1:0-4726 GCA_035647995.1 Thermoleophilia bacterium
GGTCACCATCGTCGAGGAACTCGGGGAAGTGGTGCGGCACTTCGTCGCCGACGACTACGAGTCGCTCGCCGTCACCGTCGCCGCACTCGATCGGTTGGAGAGTGCAGCGGACGATCGCAAGGCCGACATCCTCGACAAGCTTGCGGGGGGCGGGGTCTTCACGATGGGCCGGGCCGATCTCTCGCGTCTCGTGGCGTCCGTGGACGGGATAGCCAACTACGCGGCAGGAGCCGCCGACCGTATTGTCATGCGTCGCTTCACCCTGCCTCCCGAACTCAACAAGCTGCTGGTCGAGATGGTGAAGATCGACTTGGAGGCCGTGCGCAAGCTGCGCGATGCCGTGTTTGCGCTGCGGGCCGACATGCGTGAGGCCATCGAGATCGCGATCGAAGTGGACGCCATCGAAAGTCGCGCGGACAAAGTCTTCGCGCAGATGTACCACTTCATGTTCGACATGGAGACAGACTTCAAGACCTTCCACCAGCTGAAGGCCATAATCGAGCGCCTCGAGTCCATCGCCGACAAGTGCGCGGAGAACTCCGAACTGATCCGGCACATGGCGTTGGGGTATCTCGACCTGGGCTAGGGTCCGGGCGGCGGGAGCCGGTCCTTGTCGGGGTGGTGCGGCTTCTTCACCCGACGGACCCGTGGTGGCGCCTCCACCAAGTCGAAGTCGTCGCGGTCGTCCAGCGTCTCTAGGGGGATGAGCTGCAGGCGCTTCACCCCGAGGAGGGTGAAGAAGCCCGTGGTGATCAGCACCGACGCCACCGGCCCCAGGATCCCGTAGGCACCTGAGACCGCCTGGATCATCAGGAACCACCAGCCCTGCCACCACCGTATGTTGGTGCTCAACACCAGGTAGAGGTAGAGCACGATGGGGCCGGCCAGACCCGCGAGCAAGAGCACGGCGTTGCCCCGCGCCCGCGGCAGCCACGAGAGAGACGCGCTGCGGGGCTCGGCGAAGCAGGTGACCAGGGGCCACATCCAAGCCGCCGTGACTCCGGTCAGAAGCGACAAGGGCGAGTGAGCGGTGAGCACTGCCAGCCCGAGTACGAACGCCAGCAACCCGGTGCTCAACTTGACGGTCCCGGCCATGATCAGAGGCTCCCGGGGCTGCAGGTGCCCGAGGTAGTGTCTGCTGAGGAACAAGACGGCGATCCCCAGCACCGCGAGCAACGCGACCACGAGGAAGTCCGGCTCGGTGGCGACGCGCGCGGTGACGGGGGCCTGGAACAGATACCGCGGCAGGATCCCGACACGCGCCGCCGCGAGCACCATCGCGCACCAGACCGCCAAGGGCAGGGCGAACGACACCAGGTTGCGAAGGTAGCGCAGCCACACCTCCGGCCGCACTCGGGATACCGCCAGCCACGTGAGGGCCATGGCCACGGCGGGGAGGAGCATGAGTACCCCGAGCAGAGAGAGTGCCCGGGTGGTGACGTAGCGACCGGACCCGAGCACGACCGCGGTCCCCGGGTCGCGCGGGATCTCGGACCCGCTGTCCAGGCTCAAGATGATCCGCTCCACCGAGGTGCCCTGGGTGGCGATGCCCGCGGACGTGGGTTCTCCCGGTTGGGGGTCGTAGAGCATGATCGACGGCACCCCCGCACGCAGGCCGGCCACCTGTTCTCCCCGGGCCAGTTGCAGTGCCTCATCGGCGACCTGCCGAGCCAGGCCGTTGAACTCTAGGCCGATCCCCGTCTTGCCCAGCGTCTGCGACACTAGTTGGACATACCAGCCCGGTGTGGCGGTATCGGTGCCCGACACGGCAGCACGCAAGACATCGCGCTTCTCTCTCCCGAGGCCACGGAGGCTGAGGATGGCGCGCACGTCGGCGGCGAGTGGGTCGGTCTCGAGGAAGTGGTTCAGTCCGAGCCCGCCGTAGCTCCCGCCCTCGGTGGAGAGGAGGATGATGGTGCGCTCGTGCGGTCGCGCGGCGAAGGCTTGAGCCAGGTCGATCAGGATGGCCGTCCCAGTCGCGTTCGCGAGGGGCGAGAGGCGCGAGTCGAGGTCGGGGTCCCTCGAAGCCGAGATCAGGATGGCTTCCCGGCTCGAGCCGGTGAAGACCACGGCCACGTTCCGCATCACCACCTCCCGATCCCCTAGCGGCACGGTGAAATCGGCCTCTTGATGCGGTATCTCCAGAGTGGTCAAACGATCCGCGACCCAGGCCGCCGCCAGTGACGACTCCTCGCTGCCCACGGCCGGCTCTGGGTAAAGGTCGGCCAACTCTTGGGCGACTCGAAAGGCTCTTCCGGCTTCAAAGAGCGTGGGCTTCGTGGAGACCGGGATCTCCGCGGTGGGAGCACTGATGAAGAGGAAGACCGCTATGAAGCCCAGCGCGACCACGAACGAACTCACCGCGTAGGTGATCTTCCTCGACTGCCAGATACGGTCCGCCAGGCGGCGGCGCACGTTGAGATGCATCGTCTCTCCAGCGTCGGGGGCTTGGCCGTCTGCTGCGCGTACTCCGGAGTGCATTGTAGGGCGTGTGGCGGGATGCTACAAACTCCCGGCCTGCGGGAGGCGCGGGCGCAGGCTCTCGCAGAATGAGGTCATGCTATCCTGATGCATCGATCGAGGGTCACCACTCCCGCGTACGCAGGGTGCAATCGGAGGTCACTGCCATGGTCACTATCGAGGAGGCGCGGGCGCTCGTCCTCGCTGAAGCATCGCCTCTGCCCTCCGAGCTGAGGTCGCTCTCCGAGGTCTTGGGTGGTGTGCTCACTCGTGAGTTGGTCGCCCCGCACGATATCCCTCCGTTCGACAACTCCGCCATGGACGGCTACGCGGTGCGGGCCGTCGACACCGTCGGCGCTCCCGATGCGCCGGTGACCCTCGCCGTCGTGGACACGGTGGCGGCCGGCCGAGTGGCTCGGGCTGAGGTCGGCCCTGGTGAGTCCATCAAGATCATGACCGGAGCGCCCTTGCCGCTCGGCGCGGATGCCGTCGTGGAGGTCGAGGCCACCGAGCCGGGTGACGGCACCGTGGTCGTGCTGCGCGAGCTGGCGCCCGGCGAGAACGTGAGACGCGCCGGTGAAGACGTCCGGCGCGGCACTCCCGTCCTGGCCGCCGGCGACATCGTCGGTCCGGCCGAGGTCGGCCTCGCCGCCGGCCTCGGATTCCCGTTCCTCGAGGTGCACCGCCGCCCGCGAGTGGCTATCGTGGCCACTGGGAGCGAACTCGTCGAGGTGAGCGAGCAGCTGGCACCGGGGTTGATCCGCAACTCCAACAGCTACACCATGGAGGCCCAGTGCCGCCAACTGGGCATCGACGCGGAACGCCTCGGCATCGCACCCGACGAGTACCAGGCGACGCGCTCCCTTCTCGCGCGCGGCATGACCTACGACGTGCTGATCACTTCCGGCGGGGTGTCGGTGGGAGAGTTCGACTTCGTCAAGGAGGTGCAGGACGATCTCGGCGTGGAACGACGTCTGTGGCGCGTGGCGATGAAGCCGGGCAAGCCGCTGGTCTTCGGCGTCAAAGACGGGTGCCTCGTGTTCGGCGTGCCGGGCAATCCGGTGGCCGCGATGATCTCCTTCGAACTCTTCATACGGCCTGCGTTGCTCCGTCTCATGGGCCATCGCAAGGTTCTGCGTCCGGTGTACCAGGCCGTGATGCACGAGGACCTCGTGAACCGCTACGGGAGGGTGCACGTGGTGCGGGTGCGCGCCTGGCACGAGGGCGGGATGTGGCACGCCAGCTCCACCGGTCCTCAGGGCTCCGGGATACTCAAGTCCATGGTGAACGCCGACGGCCTGGTGTTCGTTCCGGCCGATACCGGAGGTATCCGGGCGGGCGAGGTGGTCGACATGACGCTCCTGCGGGAGCAGGCGCGTGAGGCGTGACCTCGGGAGGTCCCGTGTCGCGAAAAGCGTCGTCTCCGGCTTGTGCGCCGACGCTTCGGCAGCTACAATGAACCCGTCATGATTCCTCGAATGGATCAGGGGGAGTTCCCCCGCCGGGGAGAAGGGAAGCGTCCCGTTCTCCGGTCAACACCATCACAATAGCCTGGCAGGCTGCTCGCTGCCGGGCTTTTTATTTGTGTCCAAGAACGGCGGTTCTCAACGGGGCTGTGGCCCCAGTCCGCCCTGGAAAGGAGAAGTGATGGCGAACCACTTCACCCCCGAAGAGCTGGCGCGAGAGTTCGGAATGGATATCAGGGATGTGATCCAGCTCTGTATCGAGGAGAGTGTGCCCATCTATAAAGGTAAGGTCGATCGTAGTCTCCTGTCTCTGGTCATGAAGTCACGGGGAATGACCGTCGAGAGCAGAGAGGCCGCCGCAGTCTGACGAGTCGAGCAGGCGGAGGGCGGCGGCGAGGATGTCTTGTCGCCACCCCTCCGTCGCCGCACCGAGTTCAAGCCCCGCGGGAAACGGGGTGAGCGAAGAGGCCGGTGCGCCCCCGATCCATCGGCGCACCGCCAGGAGCAGATCGAGCTGTTCCTGCGGCACGGCGATGCGAGTGTCGGGATTCTCGGGTTCGGGGAGAGCACCCAGCATCCTCTCGATCTCGGTTTCGGCGTTGGTGCGGTCGAGTCGCCCCGACGCCCGGAGTGAACCGCTCCACACCAGATCCAGATGCACGGTGCGCCGGCCGTGGTCGGCGCCGCCCGGCCACATGACTGCCGCGCGCAAGGTCCGGGCCTCGGCGAGAGCGCGGTAGGAGCGCCGAAGGGTATCGAGGTCGTCGAGGGCTTCCCGCACCGCCTGCGCCTCCTCGAAG
>DASRMJ010000020.1:0-3427 GCA_035647995.1 Thermoleophilia bacterium
TTTCTACTTCTGTCCGCTCTGCGATCCGCCATCTGGGGAGGCCGCCGATGTCGCGTGACCCGCGGGACTTCGTCACCAACCTTCACGCGCCAATGCCGTTCTCGCGGAAGGTCTACCTCGTTCTGCGCAACAACTGGATCAAGATCCGAACGGGAAGCACGTGCTGCGGGCACCCGGGTGAGCCGGGGTGCTGAGAGGGAGCACCGGCGCCACGTGATGGCGCATCGCCTAGCAGCACTCAGACGGCCGATGACCACAACCATCATACTCACGAACATGCACACGATCTGCCGCCAGATGGGGACTGAGAGCGTCGCTTCCGGCTGCGGACTGCCTATCGGCGACTTCTGCGCGACACCCCGATCGCCACGAGCGGGAGTTGCGACCCTCAGCGCTCCGGGCCGGGCACGATCATGAGCCCAGGTAGCTCTGGAGCGCAGCGCGGGTTGGAGTGGGGGCGAAGTCGGGGAACCCTTCTCTGAGGGCGGTCGGGTCGGCGACCCCGCCCTGAGAGGCGAAGTCCACCGCCGCGGGCGAGAGTGGACGCCCCGGCAGGTATTGGAGCACGGCCGCGGGGATCTTGGCCACAGGCTTGGGCACGTGCAGTATCGGGCGGCGCCTGCCCATGACGTCGAGAACCACCCGCAGGAACTCGTTCATGGTGAACACGTCGGGGCCGCCCAAGGGGATGGTGGCGTCCCGGGACGCCAACGGGTCCTCGGTCAGGAGCGCGAAGAGGCGACCGACGTCGTCCACGAACACGGGGGTGAGTCGCTCCTCACCGCTGCCGAACACCGGCACGAACGGCAGCACGCCGGAGTATCCGATGATCCGGTTCAGTGCTACGTCTCCAGGGCCGAACGCCCAGCTCGAGCGAACGATAGTCCAGTCCAAGCCGCTTCCGCGGGTGGCCTCCTCCGCCTGCCACTTGGCCCTGTTCCACGCCTCGGGAGCGGAGGCCGACACCGTCACCCCGCTCAAGTAGAAGAAGCGGGGTGCTCCGTCGGGGAAGCGGGTCAGTCCCGGGCCGGCGGTGCGCGCGCCGTAGTGCGCGGCGATGGCGGCCAGCAGATTGAGGGTGCCGTCACGGTCGACCTTCATGTAGGTGAGGCCGTGCCGAGCGTCTTCCACCGGGGCTCCGGGGAATTGCGCGCACTGGATCACGACGTCCGAATCCGCGATGGCGGGGCCGAGAGTGGCTGGATCCGTGACGTTGGCGGTGACGAAGGTGAGGCGACCCTCGCCCAGCGCGGCAGAAGCGCCGGGCAGGCTCGCCAGCGTGCCCTGCGCCTTCTTGGCCGATCGGCTCACAGCACGCACCGCGTGTCCCTGCAGCAGCAGGTGAGTGGTGATGGACCTACCCATGAACCCGGTTGCTCCGGAGATCGACACTCTCATGCTGACACTCCCTCCATCACATGCCCCCCGATTAGATGTCTTGCGGCCTGCAGCGCCGCTGTGCTTCTTTCATGTGGCCGGGCGGCCAGCAGCCACCTCTTCGATGTTGCGGCCGGACGCGACCGAGAGCGGCGCTTCGTCGACGATCGCGGAGCCGGGTCGCGACGCCTCGTCCCGGTGCTTGATGAGCAGCCAGTTCCTCTCTCCACGCCCCTTCATCTGCACGAGGGTCCAGCTTCCGGTGAGCTTATGCCCGTGCAGGATGAACTTGAGTTCGCCCGTGGCCAGGTCGAGGGCGGCGTCGGTGTCAGCCGCGCCTGCAGCGCGGTCATGGGCGGTTTCGGACGCGTCGCGCGGCGCTCCGGTCGGGCCGCCCTCCTTCGTGCGCGGGCGGTCGGGCTCCCACCACCCGAAGTCCCAGAGGACGACCGTTCCACCGCCGTACTCTCCTTCGGGGATGGTTCCCTCGAAGTTGCCGTATTCGAGCGGGTGGTCCTCGGTCATGACCGCCAACCGCTTGTCCGTGGGATCGAGAGACGGGCCTTTTGGCACCGCCCACGACTTGAGCACGCCGTCCATCTCAAGACGCGCGTCGTAGTGCAGGGAGCTTGCCGCATGCTTCTGCACACAGAAGATCGGCCGGTCGCGACGTGTCGGATGCTCGTCGTCTCCGGTCGGCTCCGCGGTGAGTCCAAAGTCTCGTTTCTCGCGGTAGTCCCTGAGCTGGTCGTGGGCGCTCGGCACGTCGCCCCCCTTCTGTTGGGCGCTGCATCCGGTCACCATACCGCGCTCGACCAGTCCCTACACACGCCGGCCCCCGCGTGGTCGGCGCACGTGTCGCGTCGCTCGCATCGGAGAGGCTCGAGGCACGGGCTGTGCAGCAGCGGCGTTGCCCGCGGCATGGTCCCCACGATACGCTCATTCGGTCTTCACGTTTCCACCGGGAGCATCTGGCGTTTCGCGACGCCTTGCGTGCGGATGCGCGTCTTCGGGAAGAGCACCAACCTCTCAAGTCCCGCCTGGCGGCTGAGTTCGGCTCGGACCGGGAAGGCTACGGTCGGGCCAAGTCCGGGTTCATCGAGGCGGCGTTGAGTCGGAAGCGGAGAAGGAGGAGGTAGCTCACATGTTCAAGGAGTTCAAGGAGTTCGCCATGCGCGGCAACGTGCTCGACATGGCGGTGGGCATCATCATCGGTGCGGCGTTCGGCGCCATCGTGACCTCGCTCGTGGCCGACGTGATCATGCCACCCATCGGCCTCTTGCTCGGGAGCGTGGATTTCAGCAATCTGTTCGTGATCATCAAGCAGGGCTCGACCCCGGCGCCGTACGACTCTCTGACTGCGGCCAAGGACGCGGGCGCCGTGACCATCAACTACGGCATCTTCATCCTCAGCGTGATCAGCTTCCTGATCGTGGCCTCTGTGGTCTTCATGCTGGTGCGCTCGGTCAACCGACTCAAGCGCGAGGACGCGGTGGCGGCGGAGGAAGCCGAGCCCGACGCCCGAGAGTGCCCCTTCTGCTTCACCTCCATCTCGGCGAAAGCGCGCCGCTGTCCGAACTGCACATCTCAGCTGGACGGTGCCGCGTAGTTGCAGCGCGCGCGGGTGCCGGGTGGTGTCGCGCAGCGCGCCAGGTACACCGGGTGCTTCTCGCCGCACGTCCGACGACCGCTCACGATCCTGCGATATAGTGGGCGCGTGGACTTCCTGACCGTTCATCGCGAGACGCTGATCAACCTGGGCTACGCCCTGCTCATCCTCGCGGGCGCGTGGGTCGCGGTGCGGCTCATGCGCCGGGCGGTCGATCGCTTCCTCACCCACCGCGCACTCGCCGAACTGGACGCCGGTGCTCAGACCCGCTTCCGCATGATCGAACGGTTGGCCGCAGCCGCGCTTATCTTCCTCGGACTCGGGCTTGCACTCTACATGGTCGACGTAGGAGTCCTCCGCAAGATCTCGGTGGCCATGTTCGCCTCCGCCGGACTCGTCGGTATCGCCCTGGGCTTCGCCGCGCAGACGACCGTCGCCAAC
>DASRMJ010000021.1:0-3117 GCA_035647995.1 Thermoleophilia bacterium
GGTATTCAGCCACCGCATAATGATGATCCTCGACCGTCCCAGGGAGCGTGGGCTATTCGCGCACGCTGGCTGACCGCTGGCGGCCCATCACTGGCTCAGCCTTCGATCAGGCGTCGCCGTAAGTGATGCCGCACAATCGGCCGGAACCGACCCGCAGAGGAGCCCACGGCTGAGATTAAGCCGCCGCCGCGTTGGATGATCCGACTCTACGTACTCGCCGTGCTGAGCCGGAGAGCAAGCCTCGTCAGGGCCGCCACGTGGCGGACCGCCTCGACTGCCCGCCTGAGGTGGACGAGCTATACCACCTGCTTGCTGTCCCACCTCGGTCTGCCCCTAGACCATTCCAGTTGAGCTCTCGACCCGCTCGTCGACGTGAGGCGATCATCAACCCTGGGACACGGGTCGAGACAGCGCAAGGGGAAGGTGGCCCCCAATGACGCGCGTCAGCTGCCCGACGAGGCAGCATATGCGTCGACGTCGCCAAGGTACCGATCCTTGTCGTCGTCGGGGAGCCAGCTGATAGAGAAGGCGTTCTTCACGACGCGAACGATCTCGTCCCGCGTCAGGCTGGCCGCTTCCTGCAGCGCGATCAGGTTCTCGTTCATGTATCCAGGGAAGTAGGCGGGATCGTCGGAGTTCACTGTCACCCGCACGTCCAGATCAAGCAGGCGCTTGATCTCGTCCGCCTTCAGGCCATCGGTAACGTAGCTGTTGGAGATCGGACACACGGTCAGGCCGAGCCCTCGCTGGTTGATCTCGTCGACCAGCGTCGCGTCCTCCACCGTGTTGACGCCGTGGTCGATCCGTTCTGCCCCAATATCGTTCAGGCATTGCCAGATGTGCTGGACGGAGTTCTTCTGATCCACGTCGCAGTGCACCGTGAGGTGAAAGCCATCGGCGCGCGCGCGCGCGAACACCTCCTTGAACTTGACCGGCGGGTTGTCTCTCTCGTCCGAGTCCAGGCCCACCCCGACGATCACGTCCCTGTACGGCAGGGCCCGTTCGAGGGTCACGCCCGCTGACGCGGCGGTCATGTCCCGCAAGAAGCACATGATCAGCTGGGTACGCAGACCAAGGGAGGCCTCTGCGTCCCGCCGGGCTCGGAGGAGGCCCTCCATGAACGTGTCGAACCCGATGCCGCGGGTCGTGTGGGCCTGGGCATCGAAGAAGACCTCGGCGTAGACCACGTTCTGGGAGTGCGCCTTCCGGAAGTACGCCATGGCGAGGTCGTAGAAGTCTCGCTCGGTCAGCAGCACGCTCATGCCTTCGTAGTACACGGCGAGGAACGACGGCAGATCGTCGAAGTCGTAGGCGGCGCGGACCTCGTCGACCGAGCGGTAAGGTAGTGCGAGGCCGTTGCGTGCAGCGAGCTCAAACTTCAGCTCGGGCTCCAGCGTCCCTTCGATGTGCACGTGCAGCTCTGCCTTGGGCACCCCCTCGATGAATGTCGAGCTTTCGTACATCCTGCTTCTCCCGAACTCTGCTGCTAGTCCGAACCTGCGGGCCGCAGGCCGATTCCAAGACCGGCTCGAACCGCCTCATGTTGGCTACGTCGATGGCGCCGTCGGCGCGATCACGTCCGCCGCCTCGTGCGTCACGCGAGCCTGCGGCCCTTCATGGCCCGGTCCCTCGTCGTTCTTTCACGATGGCCACCAACGCCTCAGCTCATCGGCAGCTCGGCGGTAACGGATATGACTGTCTCCACCAGGTCGGTTGTATGGGCCCGGATGTGGATCCGCTCACCACCGCGAGCGGTGCCGTGAGGCGGACCGCGGCGACCGAGAGATGGTCGAACCAGTGGATGACGGTGCCAATCGCCTCGGCGGGCGGGTGCACCTCGGACATGCTGGGCCTCCTTCCTGCCCCACGCCGTCTCGGGTCCACGCTACACCCGAGCGACACGCTGGTCGAGGAGGAGGCTCCATCGGTCGGCACGCGCAGGGTTGACGGAAGGTCCCTCCCCGCCCTCGCGCGTAGCCCACGTTCACGATGCCGTGACGCCCTGTCGCGGGCTGGCGCCCACGCCGTGTGCTCGCCCGGCGTACTGGCCGGCTGGCTGCCGGGCCTACCCAGCGGTGACCCATACACGATGCGCGGATCGTCTCCCTCGTTTCTATACCATCGAGGATGACAAAGCCACTGGCCGCTTCTCGGGTGACACTTTCACTAGCCGGCGACACGATGCGTCTTCATCACTTGACGCGCCACCGGACATGTTAGATAATTATCTCACACACGGGAGATGCACAGGACTGCAATGGTCGCCACGAACAACCCCTGGGGCACACACCACACGATAGGAGGGGACGCACCGATGGCTGTCGAGATCGAGTACCGGATGAAGATGATCGAATACCGGCTGGCGCGGCTCCGCACGGAAGCGGAGCGCGAGCGGTTGGCCGCGATGCACGCGCGCCGCTCGTCGGCGCGGCTGTGGCTCGGGCGCGCGCTCGTGACGTTCGGGCGCTTCGTCGAGGGCACCGGCGCGGGCGAGCAGGAGTGCGGAAGCTCGATTCGGGCCTGAACGGCGCGACGGGTTGCCGGCGCAACACGATGTCCGCATTGTGTCGAGTCGGGCTCCGCCTCGACCCATGGATTGGCGGAGGGACCGCGCTCGGCAACGGCACCATTCGCGCAGCGGGCGATCCCAGCCTGGAGGTGACCCATGGCCGCCCGCGACCCCGCTGAAGCCCTCGCCCTCTGGAGATACCACCTGATCGCGGAGGCGCTCGACCCCAAGCTCGGAGCGGCAGCGTGCGCCGGGCCTCGAGCCAAAGGTCACGCCAGCGGGCCGTCACGGCCGCCACGCCGCCGGTCCCGCCGTGTTCAGGACGCCCCCAGGTTCACCGCTTTCACCTCGGCGGCTCCCAAAGCACATGCGATTGTGGCCGGGCCAGCCTAATCGGCCGGCATCCGGATCCAGCCCTGGCGCATGGCATAGACCACGGCCTGGGTCCGGTCGTTGACGGAGAGCTTCCGGAGGATGGAGCTCATGTGGTTCTTGACGGTCTGCTCGCTGATCGAGAGCGCGTAGGCGACCTGCTTGTTGGTCATGCCCTGGGCAATGTTGTCCAGGATCTCCACCTCGCGAGGGGAGAGCGGCGCGAAGATCGGGGC
>DASRMJ010000022.1:0-2208 GCA_035647995.1 Thermoleophilia bacterium
GGCTCGGTCACCCCCACTTCGGTCCCCCCGAGCTTGGCCGTGAAGCCGGAGAGGAAGTGGTACTGGGCTTCCACGGGCGAGAGTCGGGCGATGGGAGGAAGAACCCCGAAGGCGTCGCAGGTGAGAAAGAACACGTGGTGGGGATGACCGGCCACGCCGGGTACGACTGCTCCCGGGATGTGGCTTACCGGATATGTGGCGCGCGTATTCTCCGTGATCTCAGACGAGCCGTAGGCGATGGCCCTGGTCTGAGGATCCACGACCACGTTCTCGAGTATCGACCCGAAGCGGATGGCGTCATAGATCTGGGGCTCATCGTCGGGGTCCAGGTCGATCACCTTGGCGTAGCAGCCGCCCTCGAGATTGAAGACGCACTGCGCCGACCAGCCGTGCTCGTCGTCGCCGATCAGCCGGCGGCCGGGAGCGGCAGAGAGGGTGGTCTTGCCGGTGCCCGAGAGGCCGAAGAAGAGGGCGACGTCCCCCCCCGGGCCCATGTTGGCCGCACAGTGCATGGGCAGCACGCCCCGGTCGGGCAGCAGGTAGTTCATCACTGAGAATACGGCCTTCTTGATCTCCCCGGCATAGGAAGAGCCCACGATGAGCACCGTCTTGCGCCCCAAGCTGATGCCGATGAACGCTTCGCCATCCGTGCCGTCTACCGCAGGGTCCGCCCGGAGACCTCCGCAGGCCATGACGGTGAGCTCGGGCGCGAAGTGCGGCAGATCGGCCGGCACGGGCGGGATGAAGAGGGTCTGAGCGAACAGAGCGTGCCAGGCCGCGTCCGCGATCACGCGGATGGGCAACTGATAGGTCCATTCCGCTCCCACGTACCCGTCGAACACGTAGAGGTCCCGTCCCTCGAGATAGCGGTTGGTCTTCCGCAACATCGTGTCGAAGAGTCCGGGCGAGCAGGGTCGGTTGACACGGTTCCAGTCGACGGTTTCGGTGGCGGGGGATTCGTCCACGATAAACCGATCGTGCGGCGAACGCCCGGTGCAGGCGCCGGTGCGCACCACAAGGGCTCCGTTCGCTGCGAGGATCCCCTCGCCCCTCGCCAGGGCGCGCGCCGTCAACTCCGCCGACGGCAGGTTTCGGTTCACCGATCGGGCCGCGATCCCGAGGTCAACGGGGGATGCCGTGTGCGTGTATTCGTCGCGCATCAAGCCCACCTCACGTTCGTCCGCCCTAGTCCCGCAGACCGCAGACCGCAGACCGCAGACCGCAGACCGCAATCCCATTAGACAACGCGCCGCACAACCGCGTCAAGCGGGCAGGGCAAAGCGGTCGCGTGGCACAGACTGCCAACTCCGGTCCAAACTTGCGCCACTTCCCACTCCCCTTGCTCGGCCTGCATGACTTCCCTGCCCTCGCCTTCAAGGCGGCAGCTATCTCCCCGCGCTGCGAAGAAGTCGACGCCCTGCGCAAGGCGGTCCACGATTGCGACCACAGCTACACGCTCCCGGGAGGCCTCGGCTACGCGGGCCGACAACCATCGCCCCACTCCCTCCGAAGATAGGGTGGGGCGATGGTTTGAACCGCCCCAGCGAGAATGGGCCGGGACTCATGCCGCCACAACCAACTTGCGACTGCAGACCATGGACCGTGACGGATCCAGTGGGCCCAGCAGGACTCGAACCTGCGACCGGCCGATTATGAGTCGGCAGCTCTAACCAACTGAGCTATGGGCCCCGGTGTTGCCGTGCCATTGTACCCGACCGACTCCCTCACCGGCGAGGCCGGGCACCCGCACGGGGGGCGGCGACCGCCGACACGAGGTCCGGAGCGGCGGCCGCACCGCGTCGTGCGGGGCCGGGCGACCCGCGGCTGCACCGAGTGAATGCGACGGGTGCGGCACCCCTCGCGTCGCCGCCTCCGACGCCGGGCGGTTCTCGCGTCGCCGCCCCGGCCGGCTGCAGAGCCGCCCCCGGCGGCCCGCAGAGCCGCGCTGTGGCGCCGGCCGGCCCCCTCCGGCCGCAATCACGCCCTCGTCAGCACGAACACTCCATGCTCCGCCAACACGTTGGGCCAGAAACGAACCCGGTGCCTGGGACCCAGATGCACGCTCCGCACTATGCGGCACCCCTGCTCCCGAGCGAACACACGGAAGTCCTCGATACTGAGACTCCGGATGTTGGGCGTGTTGTACCACTCGTAGGGCAGTGCCTTCGTGACCGGGGCCCGCCCCTTGAACGTGAGGTGGAAGCGCGA
>DASRMJ010000023.1:0-3878 GCA_035647995.1 Thermoleophilia bacterium
TCCAGGGAGATGGCCCGCAAGAAGACTCCCTGCCGGTGCAGTGGCCGCGCTGTCCACCCCACCCACAGCTCCAGTCCGATTGGGGTCCTTTGGCGTGCTCAGCTTTCGACCGGGGCTGGCTGTTCAGCATTCAACCATCCACAACCGATGATGGCGCGGAGTATCCTTTCGGGAACCGGATGGGGCACGAGAGGACCCAGTGTCCTCCATCGGCATCCCACCCGAGTTCTGGCTAGGACGATCCTTCGAGCAGGAGGCAAGACCACCTTGTCTTGGGGCGACGTGCGTCACAGGGCTATTCTCATGGACGGGGCGCTGGCCCTGCTACTTCTGGCCGCCTACCTCGCGTGGGCAGTGGGCCGACCGCCACTTGCCGCGACAATCCCGCTCGCCATCCTGCAGACCGCTCCTTTGCTCTGGCGACGGCGGCCTCCGGTGGTACTTTCCTGGAAATCAGGCGAAAGCAGACCGGGCCACCCTTGAACAGGAGGCGCCGATGTACATGATCGGGATCCCCTTCAAGACCACCGACTGGTCAACCATGGAGCCGACCGAACACGTGGGTGTGACCGGCAAAGCCTACTGGCGGACTCGGGAGTTCGACGGCATCCGAGTGCGCATCGTGGAATACACGCCGGGCTACAAGGCCGACCACTGGTGCGAGAAAGGACACATCGTGCTCTGCCTCGAGGGCGAGTTGAATACCGAACTCAAAGACGGGCGCGTGTTTGTTCTGAAACCGGGCATGAGCTACCAGGTGGAGAATGGAGTAGAGCCGCATCGCTCGTACACGGAGGTTGGAGCCCCGCTCTTCGTGGTTGACTGAGCGCGATAGGGCCTCGCGGCGGATGCGCCGTAGGCGGCGGCATTCCGAGAGGACTGGAGGTCCGTCATGCTGGCCAGTTTCTCTGTTGCTCCCTTTGGTGTTGGAGAAGGACTGGGCGAGTTCGTGGCGGGGATGATGCCGCTGATCGAAGCCTCCGGGCTTCCCTTTAAGCTGGGAGCCATGCAGACCACGATCGAGGGGGACGAGGCCGAGGTCATGCAGCTCATCATGAGCTGCCACCGTTACATGCGGGAAAAGGCACCACGGGTGGTGACTCACATCACCATCGACGACCGCGCCGGAGGTACCGGCCGGCTCGAGGGCAAGGTGCACGACGTGGAGAGGATCCTGGGGAGAGAGCTTCGCCACGAATAGGTGCCTGGCGGGGCGCCTGCTACTCCACGGCGTCACACCCCAGATCGAACTGGACCCCCTGAGCCAGCGGCAGATCCACCCCGTAGTTGATGGCCGCAGTCTGGCGGCGGGCGTAGGCTTTCCAGGCATCGCTTCCGCTTTCGCGGCCGCCCCCGGTCTCCTTCTCTCCGCCGAAGGCCCCGCCTATCTCCGCCCCCGGGAGCCCGATCTGCGGTTGGGACAATCGCACGTTCGCGTGGAACCGTTGACACGAGGGAATCGGAGCCCCGGTGGCGGAAGCTGGCAGTCTGGGTTCGCCCGCTCGCGGCCGGGCCGCGTCAGAACCGCGCGAAATCCCCGATGTCCTCTTCGAACTCGCGCACCACCCCCCGGGAAAGGGCCGGCCGCACCTCCGAGATAGCCTGCAGGAAGTCCTCGGTACCCCCTCTGGCCTCCGCTTCCTCGAACACGGCCCGCTCGAAGGCGAGTTGAGCGGCCTTGCGGGCGGCGAACTCGATGTCGGCCGGGGTGAAGAGGGCGCTCGCTTCGACCAGAGCGTCGAGATCGACCTCCGCGGCGGTGATACCTTCGACGTAGCGGCCCCATATCGACCAGCGCGCCTGGTCATCGGGGGGACCGATCGGCAACAGGAGGTCGAACCGGCCGGGCCGCAGGAACGCCGAGTCCAGGGTGCGGATCGAGTTCGTAGCGCAGATGAGAAGTCGATTGGGGTGACCCCGGAAGACCGGGATCGCCTTCAGCAGCTCATTCGTCACCGCGTGGGAGACGGGCGGGTCGTCGCGGCTCTGGGCAATCTCCTCGACCTCGTCGATGAACACCACAGCCGCGTCGATCTCGGCCAGACGGCGGAAGAACAGCCGCAGCTCGTGGGCCTGAGCGTCCCGCCCTCCGGCGGCCAGCCGGCTGGGGAAGAGCTCGATGAACGGCCAGCCCACGCGCGAAGCGATCCCCTTGGCGAACGTTGTCTTGCCGGTGCCTGGCGGTCCGAAGAGGACGATCGCCTTGGGTACCTGGACGCCGTGCTGTTCAGCGAGGATCGGCTTCGCGAGGGGCAGGATGATCCGCCGTTCGATGAGCTGCTTCTCGCGGTCCATCCCTTCGAGCCGTTCCCAAAGACCGGCCGGCACCAGCTGCCCACCCAACTCGGCGAGGAGGTTGAGCTCGGCCGGTTGCGTGGGGAGGAACCGTTCGAAGTAGGTGACCTCAGGGCGGATGGTGAACCCGTGGTCCAAGAACAGCTGCTCCTCGACCTCTCCGGCCGGGAACACGGCCGTCGTCTGCCGGACGCCCTTGTCGAGCAGCTCCCGGTGGATGGCGTCGAGCAGACTGCTCCTCACCCCCCTCTTGTGCCAGGCGGCTGAGACGGCCAGACGGAGGATCCACGCCCGGTCGCCGCTGACACGGCTGACCACGGTGCCGATCACCTGCCCCTCCACCACGGCTACCAGGGCCGGTTCGGCGGCGAGGACGGCGGCGACAACTTCCGTTACCCGAAAGAGCGGCCGCGAGCCGTCGATGGTGACTTCTTCCCAGAGGTGGACTGCCTGATCGAGGTCGCTATCCTCGAAGTCGCGGATCTGTCAGATGGGTGGCATGAGGGCCCCCTCGGTCTGCTTCGTCGGCGAACGGGGAGTCTACCCCTGGGGACGGCGAAGAGCAAGGGGGGCGAACCTGAGCACCGAAGCAGCACCTTGCGTCGGAGCCCCAGGCTCAGATAGAGTGTGACGCACGTTTAGCCTGACGTGGAATCGGTTGCGCGCCCAAGGAGGCAGACCGCCACGTCTTGGTTCCTCAAGGGCGCAAGGAGCGAGTCATGAACTGCTTGATCCTTGCGGCCGGGCAGGGAAGCCGGCTCTCTTGCCACCACGAACCCAAACCCCTCGTTCCGGTTGGAGGTCTTCCCCTCCTGGAACGGGTGATCCTCGCCGCTCGAGCCGCGGTCGCGGGGAGCGGGGCTCCGGTGGCCGGCGGCGACGGTAGATGGTGGCCGGCGAGACGCCTAGGGCGCGACAGGCGGGGCGAGTGCCCACCAGGGGGGCAAGCTTCTCCACGGTCTCTTGGATCATTGCTCGGTGCTCTTCTCGGGCTTGGCGCCCCTGGGCTCCAAGAGCTCGCCCAGAAGCGCGGAGACGTTTCCCTGGACCTCGATCACCCGGTGGGCCTTCTCGAGCTCGGCCTCGGTGCGCTCCAGGCGCCGGCGCAGCTTGGCGTTATCGGCCTCCAGGGGATGGGCCGGTTTGCGCCCTCGCGGCAGGGAAAGCGCCTCTAGGGCACCCTCGTCGCGCTGCCTGCGCCACTTGGTGAGGTGTGAGGAATAGAGACCCTCGCGCCGGAGAAGTGCGCCCACCTCGCCCGGCCGGGTGGCGGCCTCCGCCTCGGTGAGGATGCGGAGCTTGTACTCGGCCGTGAAACGGCGACGGCGGGCGTGCTCGACGAGCACCGGGTCGGGGACTCCGGACGGGGCGTCGCGCCCGGCCGCCCCTGCGCTTCCCTCGCCTACGGCTCGCTCAGCTCCGGGGCCACCGGCCCCATTCCTCTGCAACAACGACATCCCACGTGCTCCGATCTCACCCTCATGGTTCAGTAAATCCCGTGCTCGGATCGTCTCACGTAAGCTTGGCAGAGAGGGAAATGCAGGGTTACGAAATAGCAAGCTCATTACCAGTTGATGCTGTGC
>DASRMJ010000024.1:0-7407 GCA_035647995.1 Thermoleophilia bacterium
TGATCGCGGCTTCGGTGGTGCGAAGGGTCCTGCGCCGCACTTCCGTGGATGATCGCATTGCCGCCCGGATCATGGGGGAAGAGAGGGCGGGGCAGGCGAACGTAGAGCGGGCTACGGCGAAGGTCGTCTTCTGGCTGATAATGGTCTTCGTGTTCGTAGCGACCTTCCAGGCACTCGGGCTCACCTTGATCACGCAGCCTCTCAACAACCTTTTGAACGAGCTGTTTGCCTTCCTCCCTCGTCTCTTGGGCGCGGGGATCTTGGTTGTTATCGCCTGGGGGCTCGCGAGTCTGCTGCGCATACTCGTATCCCGTGGTCTCGAGGTGGCGAAGCTCGATGAAAGGGTGTCCCGAAAAGCGGATGCAGGCGAGGAGCCCCGGGAGCGGCGGGTCCCGGTAGCGCGGACCCTGGGTGATGCCGTGTATTGGCTCGTGTTTCTGCTCTTCCTGCCCGCCATTCTGGGTGCACTTGCTCTGGAAGGGCTTCTGACGCCGGTCCAGGGCATGCTGGACAGGTTCTTGACGTTCTTGCCGAACATCGCGAGCGCAGCGCTGATCGCGTTGATCGGCTGGTTCGTGGCCCGCGTGGTGCAGCGGATAGTATCCAACCTGCTCTCGGCCGCCGGCACCGACCAGTTGAGCGACCGGGTGGGCCTGAGCAAAGCTCTGGGTTCGCAGAAGCTGTCCCGGCTGGTTGGTCTGGTCGTCTACATTCTGATCCTCGTGCCGGTGCTCGTCGCCGCGCTGGACGCCCTCAAACTCGAGGCCGTCTCTACGCCGGCGAGCAATATGCTGAACATGTTCCTCGAGGCGATCCCGGCTATCTTCGGAGCCGCCCTTGTGGTCGGGCTGTCCTACGTGGTGGGTCGCTTGGTGGCCGGCCTGGTCGGCAACCTGCTGGCGGGGATCGGCTTCGATCGGATTCTGCTGCGGCTGAAGCTGACCCGTGGGGAAAGTCAGGATCCGCTCTGGACTCCATCCGCCATCGTCGGTCATGTCGTGTTGGTGGTGATCATGCTGTTCGCGGCCACCGAAGCCTTCGCCCTGTTGGGCTTCGAGGCACTGTCGGGCCTCGTGTCACAGTTCCTTTTCTTCGCCGGACACGTGGCTATGGGCCTCGCGATCTTCGGCCTCGGCCTGTACCTGGCCGACGTGGTCGCTCGGGTCATAGGAGCGAGCGGCGTGGTGCAGGCCGGGCTCCTCGCACTGGTCGCTCGAGTCTCGGTACTGCTGCTGGCGGGAGCGATGGCCCTGCAGCAGATGGGTTTCGCCAATGAGATCGTGGTGATCGGCTTCGGTGTGATCGTGGGTTCCGTGGCCGTCGCCCTGGCCGTGGCGTTCGGTGTCGGTGGCCGCCACATCGCCGCGCGGGAGCTGGAGAATTGGGTGAACTCGTGGAAGTCCGACTAGGGGAGGACACGAGCGATCATACCGGCCCAGGTGATCTCGGTGCTGTGGTGCCGAGGTCTATGCGGACCCGACCGAACTCTACCCGGAGGGCGGCCTCGTGGACTGCCGCTCGCGCAGCTGCGAGCGCGGGCGGAGCTTTCTCAAGCTCGAGCACTACCTGCCGGCCTTCCACAAGAAGCGTTGGGCGGCGGTCGGGTGGGCGGTCCTTTCGCCGGCCAGCCCCAGCTTCTTCTCCGCCAGGCCGCCAGACGCAGGCGCCGGATAGATGACAGAGAATGATATGTACAGCACCCCATCATGATCGAGATTCACTTGAAGCTGAGGGTCGGTGTAGTCATCCCCGCCCACAACGAAGCTGAGTTCATCACGACTGTGATCCACGCCGCCCGTGCAGTACCCGAAGTCGACGAGATTTTGGTCGTTGACGACGGAAGCAGCGACCGTACGGCCGAGGTTGCGGCGAAGCAGGGGGCGCGGGTCGTCTCGCATGAAGAAAACCTCGGCAAGGGAGCTGCCATGACAACGGGCTGCCGCAGCTCGCGGAGCGACGTACTGATCTACCTCGACGGGGACCTTCAGAACGTTACACCCGAGAAGATCCGGCGCATGATCGAGCCCTTCAGAGAGGGCATCGACTTCGTCAAGACACGCTTCGAACGGCGCGGCGGTCGAGTCACGCAGCTCACGGCCCGTCCCATGCTCGGCCATTTTTTCCCGGAGATCGAGGAGCAATTCGATCAGCCGTTGAGCGGACAGATCGGCATCAAGAAGACGCTGATGGGCCAGCTCGAGTTAGAGGAGGACATGGGTGTAGACCTGGGGCTGCTCATCGACGCGGTAGAGAGTGGTGCAGGTGTTAGCGAGGTCTGTATCGGCGAGCTCGAACACGACGAACGCGAACTCAAGGACCTCCAGGTGATGGCGAGAGCGGTTGTCCGGGTGATTCTGGACCGGGCGGTGCGATACCAGCGTGTAGACAAAGCTGTCGAAGACATCGTGGAAGCGGGTTGATATGTGCTCGATTGTTGGCTTGGTGAGCAGAAGCGGTGCGGACGTGTGTCCGTTGCTGAAAACAATGCTGGACCAGACGCGTCACCGCGGGCCGGACGGGGCCGGATTGGCCGTGGGCCTCGCAGTGGAGCGTGCGGGTGATGTTGCCGAGCTCGCGGTCGATGCACTGAGCGGACTCCGCGGTCTTGGCCACTCCAGGCTCAAGATCACGGGGGAGACCGGCATCCAGCCATTGACCGGCTGCGGGCGAGGTCTGGTGCTGGCTTTCAACGGGGAGATCTGGAATCACGAGCCGCTCAGGGAGGGGCTCGAGGCCACCGACCACGTCTTCACGACAGACTCCGATGGTGAAGCCCTCATCCATCAGCTCGAGGACGAGATGTGCAACGCAGGCGACCTGGTCAAGGCTGTAGAGGCCGTGCTCCGGGGACTGGACGGGGAATACGCCTTCGCCGTCTATGGCGGACTCCACGACGAGTTCGTCTTGGCTCGTGACGTCGTGGGCGTGAAGCAACTCTACTATGGAGAGACCGCCGAGCATCTGGCTTTCTGCTCCGAGAAGAAGCCGTTGTGGGACCTCTCGATTACCCCCCAGCGCGTGCTTCCAGGGCAGATCGTCAAGCTCGCGCCGGATGGTTCATCGGGCGCTTGGCAGTTCTCGGTCGGTGGTCGCGTCGAGCTCGCGCGTCCGGGCCGGCAGTGCGAAACGGCCCAGGAGCGAGGTGCGCTCGAGGCCTACCTGAAGTCTCTGGTCGAGGCCGTTAGGAAGCGCGTTGAGGGTCATGATCGGGTCGGTATCATCTTCTCGGGTGGCGTCGATTCGGTCCTGATCGCCCGCATTGCTCAACGCCTCGGTGTCGACGTCCGCTGCTATGCCGGCGGCCTCCCGGGCTCCAGCGACGTCGACCTCTCTCGTGTGGCTGCCGACGCGCTGGGAATGCCTCTGGCCGTCTCCGAGCTGGACCAAGACCGCATCGAGAGTGAGCTTCCCTTGATCTTGGGCGCCATCGAGTCGGCCAATCACCTCCAGGTCGATGTCGCAATCCCGATCTACTTCGCCGTGAAGCGTGCCGCCCAGGATGGCATCCGCGTCATGCTGACGGGCCAGGGAGCCGACGAGCTCTTTGCCGGATATCAGTGGTATCCGGAGATCCTGGCAAAGTCCGGCGCCGAGAGCCTGCGCGACAGCCTGTGGGACGACTTGAGCAATCTCTACAAAGACACCCTGGAGCGGGAAGACAAGATCACGATGTTCCATAGCATCGAGCTCCGCGTCCCGTACCTGGACCCCTCGGTGATTAGCACGGCCATGCGGATCGCTCCCACGCTCAAGATCCGGGATGGTGAGCTGAAGTACCTTCACCGCAGGCTGGCGGAGCAGGTGGGTGTTCCGCATGCCATCGCGTGGCGTCCCAAGGAGGCGGCCCAGCACGGCTCGAACGTTCACGAGACTTTGAAGACGGTCCTTTCCCGGATGGAAGAGGGGCTTGACGTCCCGGCGCGACACGGGCGGACGGAGCCCGACGACGCCAGTGAGGAACTGGGGAGCGCCTACCGTCATGGCGGAGATGCCTATGCCGGAAACGGCCGCTATCAGAAGGTCCTGGATTCCCTCGGTCGCGCAGCGGGCCTGGCATGAGCCGCTTGTCGCCCAGGGAAAAGCGTGGCCTCATATTGGCCACCGATCTCGACGGCACTCTGCTTGGTGGCTCGGAAGACGATCGAAGGCGGCTGACGGACGCCATCGAAGACGAACCGAGTTTCCAGGTCATCTTCTTGACCGGCCGGAATCTCGAGACTATTTGCCCCTGCCTCGACGATCCCCATGTGCCGACTCCTGATTACATCGTCGGCGATGTCGGTGCCACCGTCGTTTCCGGCAAGGATCTGAAGCCGATCCAGCCCCTACAGAACGAGCTCGATCGGGCCTGGCCCGGGCGCACCGCCGTCGAGCGGGCGCTCAGGCCTTTCCCATTCCTGGAGCGGCAGGACGTGCCGCAGGAGCGGCGCTGTTCCTACCGCGTAACCGATGAGCGCTCAATCACCCGCGAGCTACTCCTAGCCGTCGAGTCCATCGGCTGCTCCGCCCTTTTTTCGGCGGGCCGCTATCTCGACGTCTTGGCCGAGGGGGTCTCGAAGGGCACGACCCTTCTCAAGCTAATTGACCTCCAGAGGCTCGATTCGGCCACGGTTGTCGTGGCGGGGGACTCGCTCAACGATCTCTCCATGTTCGAGACCGAACTCAAGGGCGTGGTTGTGGGCAACGGCGAAGCCGGACTCAAGCAAGCGGTCGCGGAGATGAGCTCCGTCTTCGTGGCTCGACGTCAGGGAGCCGGAGGAATCCTGCAAGGACTCGAGCATCATGGAACAGTATGAGACAGCTCGGACGGAAGTCCAACGCGGGGGCTGAGCATCGGGGTCTCCAACTTCTGGAAGCGGCGAGGTTCGCGTGTTCCCCGGCGAAACACTCCCAAGCGGGAACGAAGTGGTCGTTCGCAAGATCGATCAGTCCTCTGACCGCTTCCTCGAAGTTCTCAAGGAGCGCCGCTGCCTCCGGAAAAAGGAGGGCGTGCGATCGAACGGTCCCTTGCCCGCCCAGAAGAAGTCGGCCTGGCCCGGGTCGCCGAGCGTCCACGCCCGGAGCCCGCCGAGGAGTTGCCGGCAGACGTTCCGGTGAACGCCGGCCTCCTCGTCATCGGCCAGCAGGGCAGCGGTCTTCTCGGACTCCACCTCCTGCCCGTCCCGGAAGATGCGCGACCAGGCCAGGGAGTGGTCATCATCAGCCGGGCGCACCTCGAACCTGCGCATGCGCAAGAGCGCCCCGTACTCCGCCAGCAGAAGCACGTACCGGTCGAGCCACTCGGCCTCCACCACGAAGTGATAGCGACGGGTCGGGCAGCGTCTCCGTGCGCGGGCTTCGCCTCCGTGTGACGGTGCCTACTGGAACCCAGGGGCTACGCCCCCCAACGGAGTTCGAAGAGATGTACTATCGTTAACAATACATGGTCGAGGATGAGGAACTGAAGCAGCTCCAGTCTCCGGCGAACCCCGCGGTTCAATGTGGTTGCTGCCAATTTCGTGTCTCATGATCGGCCCGCCACGAAACGACCACGTTACCCAGGGGAGGTGGGGCCGTGAGAACCCCCCGCTTTGTAGCTGTCTCAAACCGGCTCCCGGTCAAGCTGACCCGGGACGAAGACGGCACGATCCGCCCCTTGGCGGAAGTCGGTGGCCTGGTATCTGCGTTGGCGCCCGTGCTCAGCAACCGCGGCGGGCAATGGGTGGGCTGGCCCGGGGTGGAACACACCGCCGACCTCGATCACGTCCTGGAGGAGGCGTCGCGGGCGGCGGGCTACGTGCTGCGGCCGGTGTATCTGGCAAGAGCGGACGCTGAGCTCTACTACAACGGGTTCTCGAATGGGATCATCTGGCCTCTCTTCCACGATCTTCCTTCACGGTGTAACTTCACCCCCGAAGCCTGGGACGCCTACCAACGGGCCAACCAGAGCTTCGCCACGGTCGTGGCCGATAGCTGCGCCGAGAGCGAGCACATCTGGGTACACGACTACCACCTGATGCGCGTCGGCCGTGAACTCCGCGAGATGGGTGTCACCGCACCCTTGGGGTTCTTCCTTCACATTCCCTTCCCGCCGCTCGACATGTTCTTGCGTCTGCCCTGGCGCGCCGAGGTGCTGCTCGCCCTCCTCGCCTACGATCTGGTCGGCTTCCAGACCCTCCGGGACCGGCGCAACTTCCTCTACTGTGTCCGCCACTTGCTCCCAGGATGCGCCACGCGCGGCCAGGGCAGAGTGGTGACAGTCGACTACGAGGGGCGCGAAGTGCGGGTGGGCAGCTTCCCCATCGGCATCGACTACACCGACTTTCGGGAGAGCGCCGGTAGTGTCGCAGTGCGGAGCGCAGCGGAGCAGCTGCGGGAACAGCTCGGTGATCGAACGCTCATCCTGGGCGTGGACCGGCTCGACTACAGCAAGGGCATCCCCGAGAAGCTCGAGGCCTTCCGGAGCGCACTGCTGCGCTACCCGGAGCTACAGGGAAAGACTACGCTGGTGCAGATAGCCGTCCCCAGTCGATTGGACGTCCCGGAGTACCAGGAACTCCGGGTCCGCATCGAGCGCCTGGTGGGCGAGATCAACGGTCAGTTCACCCGCGGGGGGTGGGCTCCCATCCAGTACCTGTTTCGCAGGGTTGACCGCGCAGAGCTCCTCGCCCACTATGTCGCGGCCGATGTGGCGCTGATAACCCCGCTCAAGGATGGGATGAATCTCGTGGCCAAGGAGTACTGCGCCTGCAGCAGCGACCGCCCCGGCGTATTGATCCTCAGTGAGTTCGCCGGGGCCGCGTCGCAGCTGCACCGCTGGGCGCTCACCGTGAACCCGCACGACGTCAAGGAGGTGGCTGAAGCCATCTATCTCGGCTGCACGATGACGAGCAGCGAGAAGCGCACCCGTATGCGGCACATGCGCCGCAGCCTGAAGGCACACGACGTCTACCGGTGGGTCGATGATTTCTTGAGCGCGGCCGCCGGCAAGAGCCTGCAGGACTTCCCCTTCCAGGAAGAATACATGCCCCCTCTGGAGGACCGCACCGACAGGGGCGACCGCCCTGCGACATCCTGAACGTCTCGATCACAGAAATGGGGCCGCAGGATCTGGCGGGGGGGCGGTTGCGACAACGGGCACCGACGCCGCCGCCCGAGCAGCACACGGTCCCCTTCGCGTACTCGCCGCCTCACCCGGACATTGGCCCGGTATTTGAGGTGGCCGTGAACCGCTCCGGTTTCGGCAGAGACTCCGCTGTTTGTGCCCTTGGCAATCTCGGGTGACCGCCACCACGATGGAACAATGGTGATGGGTCATCCAAAGGCGGGGTGGCGGAAGCGTGAGGGGTACATTTATTCCGTTCACGCCGCTTCCCGGTGATACTCGTTGGTCAGTCCGCCGAGCCGGCTCGTCCGAGCTACCTCACC
>DASRMJ010000025.1:0-3522 GCA_035647995.1 Thermoleophilia bacterium
CCCCAGGTGGACTACCGGGATTCGCTGCGGGTCCGCCTCCTCGACTCCAACGAGGCCCCCATCACCGCCTGGGCGAAGGGGGCCGTCGAGTACACGACCACGGTGTTGGTTGTGGGAAGCGGGAACTCCGATCTCCTCGACTTCATCTCCGAGAACACCGGTTGGCTGAAGGTGAGCCAGACTTCTGCGGTCCCCCGTGCGGTGTCCGGTCTCAGCGCCTACGATCTCGTCATCTTCGCGTCGGCGAGTGCGGGCGACCTCGCAACTTCGGGCGACCTCGCAACTTCGGGCGACCTCACCGGTGCGGACTCGGCGCTGCGCGACTGGGTTGCCCGCGGCGGCCGGCTCATCGTGGCTGCGCCCTCGTCGCTTCCGGCTGTCGCGATGGAAGCATTTCCAGACGCTCGATTCGGCGATCAACGGACACTCGACGTCCCCGCCGGGCTCAGGATGCGTGGGAGTGGGGGCATGATCTCTGACGAACTGGCCCGATTGGGGGCGGGCACGGTCATCACGCCCGTGGGGGTGAGTAGTGCACCCTACCTCGCGGCGACCGAGGACGGCACCGTCGTGTACGTCTCGGCCCCGTTCGGCCGAGGCTCGGTAGCTCTTCTCGGCCTTTCTCCGAACGGGGCGACACGTGATGAGGCCGGCGCTCCGCAGTTCTTCTTCTGGGAGAGCGTGGTCATGGCGGATCGGCTGTCCTCGGCGTACATGGGCTCGTGGTCCCCTGCGGTCGATCCGCCGCACACCTTCGTGACGGGACGTGTCCCTTCCCTCCTCGCGACCCTGCTGGGCGCGGTGATCTACACGCTCGCAGTGGGGCTGGGACTGTTTGTCCTGCTCCGCCGCGTGGGACGTCGCGACGCCGTGTGGTGGGTCGTGCCGAGCGTCGTCTTGGTGGCAACCGCGGCTGTGCTGGCGGCGGGTCTCTGGGCCCGGGGATCCAATCCCGAGGTGCTCGTCCGACAGACCATATCGGTCGATGCGACCACAGGCCTCCGCACCGCTGCGACGGAGGTGGGTGTATACGCCCCGTTTGGAGCGGAATACGGCGTCGACCTGAGCCCCGACTTGCAGCCCGGAGGCCTCGAGAGTACTTCCGGACTGTTCGCGCGACCCTACACCATCCGAGACCGGACCGCTGTTGGTGGGCGGATCGCGTATGAGGGTATCTCGATCGCCCCCGGAGCCGGGCGCTCTGTGAGCGTGTGGGAGGATGCCGAAGTCGTTTCGGGCGCATCTCCAGCGACCCCGTTTGCCCTGTCCAAGGCCATGGCTGGCGACGGCACGCGTTGGACCGTCACGAACACGGGCGCCGTGCCTTTGCGGCGCCTGATTCTCGTTGCGGATACCGGCGTCTACACGCTGCCCGACCTGCCGCCGGGCGCATCCACCGCGTTCGTCTCGTCCGTGGAGACGAGCGGACTCGTCACCGGCGAAGGTGCGGTGGCGGTCACAGAGGAGCCGCCACCCCCGAGCTCCCATGACTATCTGCTGTGGGAAGTCCAAGCTCGTCTGGCGGCGGAGTGGAGGTCGGTGGGGCCGTGGTCGGAGGGAAGTATCCGGAGCCCCGAGGTGGCTACGTCCGGGGTGATGCAGGTGAAGAGTCCGGCTCTCGACGCGCTGCCTCAGGGTCCGGTGAGGCTGATCGCCTTCGCGGAAGGCACGGCCGCCGAGGGCATGGCCGAGGGCCTGACGGTGACCGGCCTGCCTTCCCGCACCGAGAGGCGTGGCGTCGTGGTCTACGAGGTGACCCTGCGATGAGCGACGCGTCTGTCGCCGGCGGACCGCTGCTCCGCGTCCGCGGCCTGGTGAAGCGGTATGGCCGCACCGTGGCCCTTTCCGGGGTCGACCTCGACGTCGCGGCGGGCACCATCCATGGCTTGGTCGGCACCAACGGGGCCGGCAAGACCACGCTCCTGCGCATACTCGCCACCGTGCTTGGGGCCGACGGAGGCTCGGTTGTCCTGGGAGAGACCGACCTGCTGGCCCACCCGCGGGAGGCCCGCTCCCTGTTCGGATTCATGCCGGACTTCTTCGGGGTGTACGACGATCTCACCGTCGAAGAGTACCTGGATTTCTTCGGCGCGGCCTACGGGCTGGAGCGGTCGGCGCGGGCGCGGCGGTTGCCCGATCTGCTGACCATGACTCACCTGGAGGGCAAGGCGGCTTCCGACGTGCAGGACCTCTCCCGCGGCATGCAGCAGCGGCTGTGCTTGGCTCGGGCGTTGGTCCACGAACCTCCCCTCCTCCTACTCGACGAGCCGGCCAGCGGACTCGACCCTCGCGGCAGGGCCGAATTGCGGGACATCCTCAAGGGCCTAGCCGCGAACGGTGTCGCTGTGCTCGTCTCGTCCCACATCCTTTCGGAGCTCGCCGACGTGTGCTCGGCGGTGACGATCATCGAGCAGGGTCGGGTGGTCGCGTCCGGGTCGGTGGAGGAGATCGCCGGAGTCGCCCGCAAGGTGAGGACGCTGCTCGCCCGACTGTCCGGCGACGCGGGCCCCTGGCTGGCGGTGATCGCCGCACAGCCGGGCGTCGTGCGCGTCGATCCGACGGTCTCGGGCACCGTGGAGATCGTCTTCGAGGGCGACACCGCGGCGCAGGTCGCGCTGGTGGCGGGTCTGGTTGGTGCGGGCGTACCGCTGGCGGCCCTCGAAGCTCCGCGGGCGCTGGAAGAGGCCTACTTCGAGTCCACGCAAGGGTTGGTGACGTGATGACCTGCCGGCGGCACGGGACCAGCGGGGGGCGGGCATGATGCTCGAGGGCGCGACCGCGCTGCTCAGGCGCGAACTCAAAGGTCAGGTGCGGGGCCGGCGGGCTCCGGCAACCCTCACCGCCTACCTCGCCCTCATGGTGATCGTCCTTGGCGGAGTGCTCCTGGTGAGCGAGACCGTGGCGGGATCGGGAACCACCGCCGACTCAGGCCAGGTGTTGTTCATCGCCCTCGCCATGACGCAGACCGCCCTCATCCTGCTACTCGGGCCCGTCTTCTCGGCCGGCGCCCTCGCCGGCGAACGAGAGAGGCGCACGTTCGACACCCTGGTCTGCAGCCGCCTCACGTCCGGCGGCATCATCGTCGGCAAGGTGGCCGGGGCGTTGGTGTTCCAGCTGCTGCTGGCGACCTCGTCGCTCCCGCTGATGGCCTTGGCCTACGTGTATGGGGGCGTGGGCCCCGGGACGCTGTTCGCGGTGTACGGCTGGGACATCTTGCTCATGGTCTGGGTGGCGTCTCTCGGCACCGCCGTCTCGTCCCTGGTGCGCCGAACACTGTGGGCGGCGGTGATCACCTACGTCTTGGTCTTCCTCTCGGTCTTCATGACCGGGTTCCTCGAGATCGTGGTGCAGGCGGTCTTGGCGGACAGCGGGCGTTCCCAGCCGTCCTTCTACTTCATCTACCTCAATCCCTTCGCCGGCCTGTGGGAGCTGGTTATCCCCGGGGCGCGCGAGGGGCTGGCGAATGGAGAGAACGTCGGCTCCTTCGTCGTCTGGGGCGGAGTCTGGCACGCTGGGGTAATC
>DASRMJ010000026.1:0-7914 GCA_035647995.1 Thermoleophilia bacterium
CGATCAGGTAGCCCGCGCCTCTCCCCGCAGACGCCGCCCGCCGCCCGCAGCACGCGGCGCGGCGCGGCGCGACCCCGCTTACGGGATGAGCAGCACCGGGATGGGCGCTCCGTGCGTAACACGATTGCTCACGCTGCCGAGGAGCAGGCCCTTGACCCCGCCGAGGCCACGCTTGCCCATGACGATCACGTCGACGCCGGCCTCCTGAGCCTGCCGAAGGATCTCCTCCCCGGCTGAGCCCACCTCGATCTTGACCTCGACACCCAGGCCGGCTTCCTCGAACACATCGAGCGCCGACTGCAGGGCGTCGCGCCCGGCGCGTTCGATGTAGTCATCGATCACGTGTTCGCTTATGCCGGCGACCATGACGAGAGTCTGGGGCACCGGCACCACCGCGAGGAGCACCACCTCGGAGTCGAACTCCTTGGCCAGGTCCACCGCCACCCGCACGGCTTTCAAGGCGTGCTCGGATCCATCGGACGGCACCAGGATACGACGGAACACGGCGTGACCTCCCTTGTGCGCGGAACCGATCGCGACCATCGGTCGCGGCACATCGAGTGGAGGATACCGGGATCGAACCGGCGACCTCCGCCTTGCAAAGGCGGCGCTCTCCCAGCTGAGCTAATCCCCCGCGAAACAGCACTTCGGCGGGTCGTGCGTGGCGTCGGAACAGCAGACTACCCTGCCCCCGAACCATAGCCCAGAGCCGCTCTGGCTGCAAGCGAGGCGGCGCGACGAGGGCGGCGGCTGCGTCGAGGCGGTACGGCGTCGAGGTGGTGCCGCGTCGGGGTGCCAGGGCGGCTCGAAGACGGCTCGAAGGCAGCGCGAGGACGGCGCGGGCGGGCGGCGAAGTGGGCCTGCGTGGAGTCGAACCACGGACCTCATCCTTATCAGAGATGCGCTCTAACCAACTGAGCTACAGGCCCCCTCGAACGGATGAGTAGTTTACCCTCAATCAGGCCTTTGTCAAGCCGCCGCCCGGATGCCACCGACGTGCGCAGGAGCGGCCCGCGTCCCCGCGCGACGGCGCCCCGTCGGTCGTAAAGGTGGGTGGCACGGGGCTTCGGCATGAGCTAAGCTAGGTTGAGAGTCGACCTCGTGGGGTGAGAGAAGAACGGTGGACGGCTACGAGAAGATGTCGGTCTATGGCGTGAGCTTCGATGTCGCCAGCAAGCAGCCGATCGTGCTGCTCAAGTCCGAGCGCACCAATCGATTCCTGCCCATCTGGATCGGGCATCCCGAGGCCGCGGCCATCCTCATGCGCCTTCAGGAAGCGGAGCTCCCCAGGCCCATGACGCACGATCTGTTCATGACCGTGCTCCAGAACCTCTCGACTTCGTTGGAACACGTCTTGGTGACCGAGTTCCGGGACAACACCTTCTACGCGGTGCTGCACCTGCTCTCGGGCGAACACGAGATCGACATCGACTCCCGCCCTTCGGACGCGATCGCCCTTGCCGTGCGCACGGCGGCTCCCATTTTCGCGGCGAACGAACTCCTCGAAGCCAACGGCATCGAGATGGAGCAGGAGCCGGAAGACCTCGAGGGCGTCGTGTCCGAGTTCAAGGAGTTCCTCGACGCCGTCTCTCCCGAGGACTTCTGAGTCCACCGCGCCGTCTGCCGGCGGCCGGCGGGCGGCAGCTGGGCGCCATGTGAGCGCGAGTGGACGGCGCGGCTGGCGGGCGGCGGCTGGCGGGCGGCGGTCCCGTGCCCGGCGCCCCATGCCCAGCGCCCGGCGGGCGGTCAGTCGCCGGAGCGGACCGCGGCCTCTCGCTTCACGACTTCGAGGACCACCGCGAAGATCTCGCGCAGTCCCTCCGGACTGAGCGGTCCGCGGTTCGAGCGCGTGAGATAGGTGAACACCCAATCCTCTTGCTGCGGATCGAAGAACTCCATCCCCTGGGTCTCCTTGTAGCTCTTGAGCTTCTCCACGAGTTGGATCCGCTTGTTGAGAGCCTCCACGATCTTGAGATCGTTGTCGGAGATCTGCTCCCGGTATTGTCTGACGACCGGGTCGCCGGTGGGGGTGCTCACTCTACTGCTCCTTCGTGGGCTCGGGTGCGCCTGCCGTGCCGGGGCGCCTCGGGTGGACGATGCAGGCGTATAGGCTACCACCTCTGCGCAGAATGGGCCTCAAGGCCTGGTGGTATAGTGGTCGAAGGGAGGTTGAGACATCGTGGGAGATTCGACCATGGAGATAACCGAGGACAACTTCGAGGCCAAGGTCATGCAGGCGGCGGAACCCGTGTTGGTGGATTTCTGGGCGCCGTGGTGCGGGCCGTGTCGAACCATGGGCCCGATCCTCGAGGAACTCGGCGCCGAACACCAGGGGACGCTGGCGGTGGGCAAGCTCAACGTCGACGACCACCAGGGGCTCGCCGCCCGCTTCAACGTGCTCTCGATCCCCACGCTACTGCTCTTCAAGGACGGCGAGATCGTTAAGAAGCTAATCGGCGCCCTTCCCAAGGCCCGACTGTTCGAGGAACTGGCGCCGTGGCTGGGTGGGGGCGGCGATGTGTGAGGCCCACGCCTACATGGTGAGCGCCACCGGCCAGGACAGGATCATGGAGAACGTCGTGCGCATCGGCTACGACGAGGACGGCACGCTTGTGCTCTCCGACCTGTTCGGCGACGAGTTGCGGGTCGCCGCGCGCATCCGCGAGATAGCACTGCTCGAGCACAAGATCTACCTGGAGAGCACCGGTCCGGACCAGGCCTCGGCGGGTCAGGCCTCGACGTAGCGCTCACAGGCCGCGACGAAGCGGCGCGCGCTCTGCGGAACCGAAGCCAGGTGCACTAGCACACGCGAGCACAGCAGGTTCCTCGCGAGCGCCCCCTCCGACTGCGGCGACTCCCAGCCCGCCGCCGATACCGTGAAGGGGAAGCTTCGGCTCGCCGGCGCCTCCATGATCTCGGCGTCGGTGGAGACCCACCCCTTCATGCGCTCCCCCTCGGCGAAGAGGAGGCAGTCGCGCTTGACCTCGACGTCGAGATAGGTGGCCTCATCCAAGTCGCCGATCATCTCGCCTTCGGCCGGCAGCAGCCCCGCGAGGTCGAACGACCGGCCGCGGTCGTCCTGGACCCGCCGCAGCAGGTAGAGCATCCCACCGCCCAAGGCCAGCATGGGCATACCCTCACCCGCACACACGCGCAGCTCGCGCATCAGCTGGTAGTTCGCCGCCAACTCGGGCAGCGCTTCGACCCAGAGGTGCCCCGCCAACACGACGCCGGCGGTCTCGGGCGGCAGGGACTCGTCGCGCGCAAGGTCGAGACGCTTGATCCTGGCGCCGGCGGCCCGCAGCAACTCGATCGAGTCCCGGCTCCACGGCGTGAAGCCACGGCCGCCGGCCACCATGATAAGGGGTCCGTCGCCGCCGTTCACCCTACCGTGCCCCGCTGCGAGCGGGGGGAAGAAACCCCGCTGTCCGGCCAGACGCTCGAGACCGGACGCGTCCACCTGCCGGTGCACCGACTCGACCACGTCGAGGCCCAGCGGCAGACTCCACGCACCGGGAGCGACGGAGTCCCAACCAGGCCCGTCGCCGGCGTACATGCATCCCACCACAGGGATCCCAAGACGGTCGAGCGCGCGTCGAAGGGCCTCGCGTTGAGAGCGGTCCTGCACTCCCGTGAGGATGATGCCCGCTGGCGCGTTGTCTCCCGACCGGGCGCGGAACCCCTCCACCAAAGCCGCCATGCCCTTCGCCCAGCCGCGACAGTCGACCACGAGAACAACGGGGCACTCAAGGGCCTGAGCTACTCCCGCGGGCGTCCATCCCCCCTCCGCGCTCTCGTCGAGCAGACCCCGGTTGGTCGCCACCAGCGAGAGGTCCGCGCCGTGCACCATGCTGTCGTAGAGCTCCAGCATGGTCTCCAGGCCATAGAGGGCAGGGTCGAGGAAGGAGGAGCCCTCCCAACGATCCCACACAGCCGTCGGAGACGTTGCACCGAGTTGATGGTAGCGGACCTGGCGCTCTTGTTGGCCCATCACCTCCGCCAGCGCGGCGGTTATCGCCAGCGCGACACCGGTGCGGTGCGTGGGTGCGAGTAATATCCTTGCCGCTGACACTGGTGGCACGACTCCTTCTCGGACAGTATGAAATCCTACACCCGACGGGCCGTGCTGCCGAATAGGGAGAGAATGGCTCTCATCGCTCGCATACGGAGCACTTTCGGACGACTGGACGATCTGATCATCGCCCGGTCGATACTCACTGGTTCGCTGGCGCTCGCCTCACTCCTCTTCGCGCAGACGAAGAGCGGCGGGGATCTCGACTGGTGGATGGCGCTGCCGCTCGCCCTCGTCGCCTTGGCCAACCTCCCTCTCTTCGTGCTCTCCGCGCGCGGCCACCGCGTGGGAGTGTCGTGGGCGGTGGTGGTGGTTGACACGTGCCTGATCACCTACCTGGTGCACGTCACCTCGGGCGCGCAGGGCGCCGTCGCCGTCTTCTACGTGTGGCCGATCATCGCCGCCAACCTCCTGCTGGGAGCCAGGGCCGGCTACCTGACGGCGGCCGTGACCGCCGCACTCTACGTGGGCTTGGCGGCAGCCGAGGCCGGCGGCTGGGAGCCGCGTGCGCTTCTTGAGGGTCGCGGTCTCTCGGTGGCGGACGGTCTGGACGGCGTGCTCGTGCGCGCAAGCGCCTTCCTCTTGATCGCCCTGCTCTCGGGCCTAGTGTCGAACGCCTTGCTCGATTCAAACGCCCGTCTCTCGCAGGCGAAGGCCGACGCCGAACGCGATCTGGACCGAACCAAGCTGCTCAACCGGCGCTTGACGATCTTGGATGAGGTGGGGCGGATTTTGGGCCGGATCCAAGACCTCGACATCCTGCTCCCCCGCGCTCTCGGACGCGTGGCGGGTTTCCTGGGGGTCGAGGCCGGCATGATCGTGTTGTTCGGCAAAGACCGGAGCGACATCCAGATCGCCGCACGCCAGTCTCTGAGCGAGGCGACCGCGCGCGACCTGCTCGCGGGAGATCTGCCCGTGTCGCTCGACGCCAACAGGGGGGCGGTGCTCGGCAGCGCGGACGGCCGTTCCGCACGAGCCCTACGGACGCTCCAACCACTCGGCTACGCCGACTTCCTGGCCGCGCCGCTGCGCCTCGGGCCGGAATACGTGGGCAACCTCTATCTCTTCACCACGGCGCCGAACCCGTTCCGCCGAGGAGACGTCGCCTTGATGGACTCTCTCTGCTCCCAGCTCGCCATCGCCGTCAAGAACGTGGCCTTCACCAGGGAGCTCAAGGACGCGAACGACGAGCTCGTGAACCTGGATCAACTGAAAAGCGACTTCCTAGCCACGATGAGCCACGAACTGCGCACGCCTCTCACCTCCATCATCGGCTACAGCGACATGCTTCTCTCGGGGATGACCGGCGAGGTCACCGACAAACAGCGTGACTTCCTCAGGAGCATCCTCAACAGCGGCGAGGCGCTGCTCGATCTGATCAACGACATCCTGGACCTCACCAAGATAGAGGCCGGCAAGCTCGAGCTCAGCCTGGAACCGGTCAACCTGAGAACTGCGCTCGCATCCGTGCTCTCGGTGGTGAAGCCCAGAGCGAAGGAGAAGAATCTCCAGATATCCACCTTCCTACCCAACGATCTGCCGCCTCTCTGGGCCGACTCGGGCAAGCTGAACCAGGTGCTCCTCAACCTGCTCACCAACGCGATCGAGTACACGCCTGAGACGGGCCGTATCGGCATCGAGGCCAGACCCACCCCCGACGGTCTGGTGGAGATTCGGGTGAACGACACGGGTGTAGGCATCGAGCCCGCGGATCTTGCGCGCATCTTCGAACGTTTCACCCAGGTGGACAACACGTCCACCCGCAGTCAGGGGGGGACCGGCTTGGGTCTCGCGATCACTCGAGACCTGATCGAACTCCACCAAGGTACGATAACAGTGAAATCTCAACCAGGGCGGGGGTCCCAGTTCATCTTCACGATCCCTCAGGCGGGCGCACAGAAGGAGCCCCGAAGCAGGGCCAGACTCGCATAGGAGGCAGGCTATGGCTCGTATCGTCGTTGCGGACGACGACCCGGATATTCTGAACATCGTCGCCATGTCGCTCGAAGCCATGGGACACGAGGTGCACCGAGCGACGAACGGCCGTGAAGCGGTCGCTCTGACGAAGGCGACCGCGCCGGACCTGGTGGTCATGGACCTGATGATGCCGGAGATGAACGGATACGAGGCCACCGAGGCCTTGAAGGCCGACGCCGAGACGGCGTCGGTGCCGGTCCTGGCACTCACGGCCAAGGCCATGCGCGGCGACGAAGAGAGGGGGCGTCAAGCGGGTGTGGACGCCTACGTCACCAAGCCGTTCCGCATCTCGCAGGTGGTCGAAGTGGTGGATCGGCTGCTCTAGCCCGGCGCGGGCGCGCCGCCTCGAACCCCGCCGCGCGCACCATGTCGCCCGCGACCACCCACCCAAGCCCGCGGTGCGCCGAATCGGCGCGCGGGGTCGGGGGCTGTGCCGCGGGGGCGCGGGCGCGGCGACTTCAGGCCGCCGGCGCGCCGCGACCCGCGGGCCCCGGTTAGCGGTTCCGGCTGATGAGGAGCAGTCGCGCCAGTTGCGCGACAGCCATGAGTGCCGCCGCGACGTAGGTGAGGCCCGCCGCGCTCAGCACCTTGCGCGCTCCGTCCACCTCGGTGGAGACCAGAAGGCCCCGAGAACTGAGCAGGGCCAGCGCCCGCCGGGAAGCGTTGAACTCCACCGGCAGAGTGACAACGGTGAACAGCACCGCCGCTGAGAACAGCAGGATCCCCGCATTCATGAGCAGCGGGTTCCGCCCGATGAACAAACCCACGATGAAGAGGATCATCCCCAGGTTGCTGCCCAGAGAGGCGGCGGGCACGAGGCTCGCGCGGACACGCATGGGCGCGTAGCCCTCGGCATCCTGCAGGGCGTGACCCACTTCATGCGCCGCGACGCCGAGCGCGGCGAGAGAATCCCGGCCCGCCACGTCGGGGCTCAGCCGAAGCACCTTCGTCCGAGGGTCGTAGTGATCGGAGAGTCGTCCCTGCACCGGTTCGATCGGCACGTGCGAAAGGCCGCCCGCGTCGAGTAGGAGACGGGCGCCGGCCGCGCCGGTGAGGCCGCGGCCTGAAGGAACCTTGCTGTAGTGGGCGAAGGTGGTCTTGACCTTCCATTGCGCATAGAGGGACAAGGCAAGCGCCGGGAGTAGTAATATGAAGGTCCAATCGAAGAAGGGAAACACGACGCGCTCCTATGTGGTTCGAGGATTTCGGTTATGTCGGGTTACGCCGCGAGACGGACTTGCCGATGTGTAGGCCCTTCGGCTTATGGACTGTCGGCTGGCCCATGTGATGATAGCAGAGACGCCGGATGCTAGTACCCCCGCCCCCTATAGGAAGCAGGTGAACCCGATGCCGGTCCGCCCAGGCAACGGCACCGGCCGGCTCGGCGACATCCTCGTCGAGAGGAAGCTGGTAACCCAGGACAACCTCGAGCGCGCTCTCAGTTACCAGAAGGAGAGCGGATCGAGACTTGGCGAAGCGCTGATCAAATTAGGCTACATCAGCGATATACACCTGGCGGAGGCGTTGGCGGCACAGAAGAAGTTGCCGATCATCGCGCTGGGTGAGGTCTTCCCGAATCCGCGCGCCGCCTCTCTGCTCACAGAGAAGTTCATCCGTGCCCGTCGGGTGATGCCCGTCGACTTCAACCAGGACGCGCTGATCCTGGCCATGGTCGACCCGCTCGACGTGGTGACGCTCGACGACGTGCGCGTGATCACCGGCCTCGAAGTAGAGCCGGTGGTAGCCACCGCCAGCGGTTTCGCCGACACGCTCGAGTACGTCTTCTCGGGCAGGGGCGTGCTCGATGCTTCCGAGAGGGACGAACCGCGCGACTCCCGCCAGGTCGCTGAGGAGCGGCGCAACGC
>DASRMJ010000027.1:0-6881 GCA_035647995.1 Thermoleophilia bacterium
GGCATTGGGGAGACCGTGCCGCGCATCGCCCCGGATATCGCGGCCCTGGATCGCGAATACGTCCTGCCGACCTACGTGCGCCTACCTCTGGAGGTCGTGAGCGGCCTGGGAGGCGAGGTGGTCGGACGCGATGGTCGCCGCTACCTTGATTTCGTCACCGGCTTGTCGGTGAGCAACTTCGGACACTGCCATCCACGCGTGGTCGCGGCGATCCGGGAACAGGCCGGCCGGCTCATTCACTGCTCGAACCTCTACACGACGGAGCCCCAGGCCCGACTGGCCGGCCGCCTCTCCGCACTGGCCAACGGAGGGCGGGTCTTCTTCTCGAACAGCGGGGCTGAGGCCAACGAACTCGCGGTGAAGATCGCGCGCAAGCGCGCCCGCTCGCTCGGCGGAGGCGTGATCGTAACGGTGGAGGGCTCCTTCCACGGGCGGACCATGGCTACCCTGTCGGCTACGGGCCAGCCTCTGAAACAGAAGGACTTCGGCCCTCCCTTGGATGGGTTCCTGCACGTGCCCTTCGGCGACGTCGCGGCCCTCGAGACGTCCTTCCGCGAACACCGCGTGGCGGCGTTCATGGTGGAGCCCGTGCTGGGCGAAGGGGGCGTTCGCATCCATCCCGACGGATACCTGGAAGCGGCCGGTCTCCTGTGCGCCCAGCACGACGCACTGCTTATGGTGGACGAGGTCCAGACCGGGCTGGGACGCTGCGGCGCCTTCTTCGCCTACCAGCGCTTTGGGCTGAACCCGGATGTGGTCACGGTAGCCAAGACTCTGGCGGGCGGCCTGCCGATGGGCGGCACCGTCGTGGCCGGACGGGCGGAGGGGGTCATCGTCGCTGGGGACCACGGGTCCACCTTCGGCGGCGGCCCGGTGGTGGCCGCGGCCGCCCTCGCGGTGCTCGACTTGGTGGAGGGTGACGGTCTGTTCGCAGCCGTGGAGGACGCTGGGGCCCGCTTGGAGGGGTGGTTGCGCACGTTGGAAAAGGCCGGGGCCGTCCGAGAAGTGCGTCGGCTGGGATTGATGGCGGCGGCGGATCTGACCGATAAGTCCGCCAAGCAGGTGGTGCTGGACGCGCTCGATGCCGGCATCCTTCTGAACGCGACGTCCGACGAGACGCTCCGCTTCCTGCCTCCGCTCACGGTGAGTCCCGAGGAGATCGACCGCGTGGGCGACTTCCTGGTGACCCTACTCGTCCCCACCCGCATTCCAGGAGGCGCCGCATGACTCCCCGCCACTTCGTCAAGGTGACCGATCTTACGTCGGAGGAGATCCGCTGGGTGTTGGAAGAGGCGAAGCGAATGAAGAGCCATCCGGCCGGCGACCTCCTGGAGGGGAAGACGGTGGCCATGATCTTCAGCAAGCCCTCCACCCGCACGAGGGTCTCGTTCAGCGTCGGAGTGCACCAGTTGGGCGGCATGCCACTCTTCCTGGGAGAGCACGAGCTCCAGATGCGCACTTCGGAGACGATCGAGGACACGGCGCGGGTGCTTTCGCGCTACGTCGACGCCATCGTCATCCGTACGTTCGCCCAGCAGGATGTCGAGGATCTCGCCGCCAACTCCACCGTGCCGGTGATCAACGCCCTCACCGACGACCATCACCCGTGTCAGGCACTGGCCGATATCTTCACGTTCGAAGAGGTGTTCCCGGATGCCCGGGGTCGCACGATCACCTACCTGGGCGACGGCAACAACGTCGCGGCGTCGCTGTCCGCTGCCGCCGCTCTCACTGGCATCGACGTCTGCCTGGCCACGCCCGAAGGGTATGACCTTCCAGCCGCCGTCTGGGACGAGGTGCAAAGGGTGGCGGCCGCCCACGGCACACGGGTTTGGTTAGAGAGGGATCCGGCGGCGGCCGCCGCGAACGCGTCCGCTCTCTACACCGACGTGTGGATCAGCATGGGCCAGAGCGCCGACGCCGAGAAGGTGGCGGCGCTCACTCCCTACCGCATCGACGACGACCTGCTCGCGAAGGCCCGGCCCGAGGCGGTGGTCATGCACTGTCTGCCGGCACATCGGGGCATGGAGATCACGGACTCCGTCATGGACGGTCCGCGGTCCGTGGTTTTCGATCAGGCCGAGAACCGGCTGCACGCTCAGAAGGCCCTGCTCTCATTCTTACTCAGGGGCATCTGGGGGTGAACAAGCGGCAACGCCAAAATCTCACGAGAGATGTGATCCGGCGCGCCCGGGTCGGCACTCAGCGGGAGTTGGTGCAGGCCCTCCTGGGCCTCGGATGCGACGTGACGCAGGCCACCGTTAGTCGCGACCTCCGCGAGTTGGGTGTGGAGCGCACGCGCGACTCCTTGGGGCGGTTCCGCTACTCTCTCCCCGAGCACGAAGAGCGTCGCGACCCCAAGGCCGCGTGCGCACGCATGCTCGAGGAGTTCGGCACGGCCGTCCTTGCCGCCCAGAACATCGTGTTGGTGAAGTCCGAGGTTGGGACCGCCCCTGGAATGGGGCGCGTAATCGACGAACTCCAGCACGAACTCATCCTCGGCTCCGTGGCCGGGGACGACACCGTCATGATCGTTACTGCAGACAGCGCCGCGGCTCAGGCCGTGGCCGACTACCTCACCCAACTAGGAGGCTGACGATGCCAACCGACCTCTGCGTGCTCGCCTACTCAGGCGGCCTCGACACCTCGGCGCTGATCCCCTACTTGCGCGAGACGCGCGATATGGACGTAGTCGCCGCTCTGGTGGACGTGGGCCGGGCGAAGGATCTCGAGTCGCTGCGGCAGCGGGCTCTCGACGCGGGGGCCGTGGACGCGGTCGTCATCGACGCCAAAGACGAGTTCGTCCGCGACTTCGTGCTCCCCGCTCTGGCGGCCAACGCCCTCTACGAAGAGAAGTATCCCCTGGTCTCCGCCCTCTCGCGGCCTCTCATCTCCAAGAAGATGGTGCAGGTGGCCCAGGAGCGGGGCGCGACTTTCATCGCGCACGGGTGCACGGCCAAAGGGAACGATCAGGTGCGCTTCGACGTTTCCATCAGGTGCCTCGATCCGCGCATAACGGTCTTGGGGCCGGCACGCGAGTGGAACATGACCCGGCCTCAGTTGCTGGACTACGTAGCCGCCCGCGGCATCGAGATCCCCCTGACGAAGAAGAACCCCTTCTCCATCGACGAGAACGTGTGGGGGCGGACGATCGAGTGCGGAGAACTCGAGGATCCCTGGGTAGCCCCGCCGGAGGAGGCGTTCACGGTGACGGTCGATCCCAGACGTGCGCCGGACGAGGGCGTGGAGACCATCGTGACCTTCGACAAGGGTGTCCCGGTGGCCTTGGACGGAGTCGCGATGGAGCCGTCCGCGCTCATCGACTCGATCGACGCGCTGGGTGGAGCTCACGGTTTCGGCCGTATCGACATGATGGAGAACCGGCTGGTGGGCATCAAGAGTCGTGAGATCTACGAGACTCCGGGCGCCTTGGCGCTGATAATGGCACACAAGGAGGTCGAGGATCTCGTTCTCACCCGCGACCTCCTCCATTTCAAGCGCGGTGTGGAGCAGAGGCTCGCCGACATGATCTACGACGGTCAGTGGTTCAGCCCCCTGGCCGACTCGCTGCGGGCGTTCGTCTCTCACACGCAGGCCCGCGTCACGGGCGATGCGCGCCTCCTCTTCTACAAGGGTTCCTGCAGCGTGCGCGGTCGGCGTTCCCCCTATTCGCTCTACGTCGAGGAGTTGGCCACCTACGGTGAAGGTGATCGCTTCAGCCACGAGTCGGCGAAGGGTTTCATCGAACTCTGGGGACTCCCGCTGGAAGTGTGGGCTCGTAGGGAGAAGTCGGCTTGAGCCACCGCGACGAGGATACGGCGTCGGGCGCGGGCGCAGCTGGCCACCGGCCTTCTGACGGGACGGGGCGGCGGGAGAAGGCCTGGGGCGGTCGGTTCGCGGAGTCGCAGGCGCCGCTGTTCGAACGCATGAACGCCTCCCTGCCGTTCGACTACGTGCTCGGCGCCATCGACGTCCGGGGCTCGGCGGCGCACGTCCGCATGCTCGGCAAGATCGGGGTGCTCACCGACGAGGAGACGGGCATCTTGCTGGAAGGCCTGGCCACGGTCTCCGCGGAGATCGAGGCCGGCGACCTTATCTGGGACCTTGGCGACGAAGACGTGCACATGGCCGTGGAACGCAGGCTCACCGAACTCGTCGGCCCTGTGGGCGGCAAAGTCCACACCGGGCGCAGCCGGAACGACCAGGTGGCTCTCGACCTCCAGCTCTACCTGCGTCAGGCCGTGGCCGGCCACCTCACCGGCATCTTGGACCTGCGGGACGCCCTGCTCGGCAGAGCCGAAAGCTGGCAGGATGTTGTCGTCCCGGGGTACACGCACCTGCAGCGGGCCCAACCTGTGAGTCTCGCGCACCACGTGTTGGCCTACGTGGCCATGCTTGAGCGGGATACGACCCGCTTCCTCAACTGGCACGAGTCGTCGTGGATGCCCCTCGGCGCGGGGGCGCTGGCCGGTGTCAACTACGCGCTCGACCGTGAGATGGTGGCGCGCGAACTAGGCTTCGCGCGCGTCGCTCCGAACGCGATGGATGCCGTCTCCTCGCGCGACTCGGCCTTCGAGTACGTGGCCGCGGCGACCGCCTGTGCGCTGAACCTCTCTCGGTTCGCCGAGGAGATCGTCCTATGGAGCTCGCAGGAGTTCGGGTTCTTCTCTCTGCCCGACTCGTGGAGTTCGGGATCCAGCATCATGCCGCAGAAGAGGAACCCCGATGCCGCCGAGCTCGTTCGGGGCAAGGCCGCCGGGTTCCTGGGTCGACTAACGTCTCTAGGCGCCCTCAGCAAAGGGCTGCCGCTGGCCTACAACAAGGACCTCCAGGAGGACAAGCTCTACGTCTTCGCCACCAGGGAAGAGCTCGACCTCTGCCTGCAGGCGATGGCCGCCATGGTCAGGGTGGTGTCTGTAGATCGGGAACGGGCGCGTCTCGCGGCTGAGGGCGGCTACTCACAGGCGACCGACGTGGCCGATCTCCTCGTGGCAAAGGGTCTTCCCTTCCGGGAGGCACACCACGTCGTGGGCCGATTGGTCGCGTTCGCGCACGCCGCGGGCAAGTCGCTGGCGGAGATCTCGCCCCAGGAGCTGGCCGGGTTGAGCCCGCTCTTCGACCAGGAATACTACGACGCGGTCGATCTCGAACGGGTGGTCGGGGCGAAGGTGTCGCCGGGAGGGACCTCGCCGCAGCGCGTGGCGGAGCAACTGACCGAAGCTCGTTCGCGGGTCGACGACGCCCGCATTCGAGTGCGGGAGGTGCGCAGCTGATTGATCTTCGGCCGGCGGTCGAAGCGAGGGCGCGCGAACGACAAGCGAGACTCTTACCAGAGAGCGAGAAGGGAGCAGACGGATGAGGCTTGGGGATCTGTACAACGTTGCCGTCGAGGCGGGCAAGGATGCCGATCCGCGCGGCAGCAAAGGGATCGAGCGAGCTCTATCCGAGGCGAAGAAGGCTTTCGACGAGCTTCCCGAGCCGCGGCGCTGGGAGTTCGACCGGGAATCGCTCACGAACCCATTCAGTGACACCCGCATCCTGGGCGGCGATCCGGACACGGACGTGCGCAGGATGTTGGTGGGGATCGATATCTCCGTGGGCGAAGTTCTGTTGGCGGATCGTTTGCGTGAGAAGGGCGAGGCGCTGGATCTCGTCCTGGCGCACCATCCGGAGGGCAGGGCGCTCGCCGACCTGAGCCACGTCATGGGCGTACAGGCCGACATCTGGCGCACCTTCGGCGTGCCGATCGGGTTCGGCGACGGCATGATGGCCGGTCGCAGAGCCGAAGTGGACCGTCGCTTCCATGCGAGCAATATCGATCAAGCCGTCTCGGCGGCGCGGATACTCGGTATCCCATTGATGTGCTGTCACACCCCGGCCGACAACAACGTGAACTCCTTCTTGCAGGCGAAGTGCGACGAGTTCGATGAGGACGCCACCGTCGGGGACATCGTCGACATGCTCAAGACGATCCCGGAGTACAGGGAGGCCGTGCAGTCGGGAGTCGGTCCTGTGATCTTCCAAGGTGCAGCGGACTTTCGAGCCGGCAAGATCATGGTCGACATGACCGGGGGCACCAGTGGTCCTGAGGAGGCCATCGACCGTCTGGCGAGCGCGGGGGTAGGCACCATCCTGGGGATGCACATGGGGGAAGACCACCGGAAGAGAGCCGAAGCGGCCCATCTGAACGTGGTCATCGCGGGCCACCATGCCTCGGATTCTCTCGGTATGAACCTCGTCATCGATCGGATGGCGGCCGCGGGCGTAGAGGTAGTGGGTTGCTCAGGCTTCACTCGCGTGAGCCGCGTATAGGGGCTCACGACGAGAAGGCGGGCCCCCCGGACAGACGCGGACTACGGGGGGCCGAAGACCGTCAACGACACCACGGTCCCCATCGCCGCCTGGGTCCCTGTTTCGGGGGATTGGGAGGCGATCGTGCCTTGCTTGTCCGGGTCGTCCGTGGTGGTGGCTCCCGTGACCTCACCCGCGAGGCCTCTCTGGCCGAGCAGCTGCAGCGCGCGGGCGAGGCGCTCCCCGACGAGGGATGGCACCTCCACCGACGGCGCCGTGGTGTCGGTGCTGCCGGTGGGAGGACCTGTACTTACAACGATGTCTACCCGTGCCCCCGCAGCCGCCGCTGCGCCCCCGGCGGGGGTCTGGTCCACCACGGTGCCCACGGGCGCATCCGAGACCACCTGGCTCTCTGACACCAGATAGCCCGCGGCCCGCAGACTCCGGGTGACCTTCGCGACTTGGAGGCCCACGACGTTGGGCACGGTGCCCTGCGGCGCGCCCTTTGTGGCTACGGCGAGTCGCACGGTACTGCCCTGTAGAAGCATGGACCCCGCCAACGGGTCTTGGGCGTACACAAGGCCCTGCGG
>DASRMJ010000028.1:0-14786 GCA_035647995.1 Thermoleophilia bacterium
ATCTCGAACACGTGCACCCGGTCTTCGCGAACAGCCACGTTCTTGGCGGCGGTGGCGAGCAGGCCGGGAAGGAGCATCGTGCGCATGACCGACTGGTCTTGGCTGAGTGGGTTCGCCAAGGCGATGGTCTCGTGGCGAGGATCTGCGGGCGTCAAGCCCAAGCGATCGAACCAGCCCGGTTCCACGAACGAGTAGGTCACGACCTCATCGAGGCCGGCGCCCACGAGGGCGTCGGCCACCCGACGCGCCGCCGTCTGCGTCTTGGTGAGCCCGCCCCGACCTTCGGTCCGGGGCGGCAGCGTCGAGGGGAGCCGGTCCAGGCCGTGGATACGGGCGACCTCCTCCACAAGGTCGATCTCGCGCTCGAGGTCAGACCGGAAGGTGGGCACCGTCACCAGCAGGCGCTCGTCGTCGCCCGGATCCTCGTCTACGTCGCACCCGAGGGTCCCCAGGATGCTCTCGATCTCCGACGTGAGCACCTCCGCCCCCAGGATCTCGACCACGCGGTGAGGCCGAAGCGAGAGCACCAGAGGCTTCTTCTCCCCCGCCAGCACGTCGATCGTTCCCTTGGAGACGCTGCCCCCGCACATATCGGTGAGCATGGAGCACGCCATGTCCAGCGCCAACCCAACGAGGTTGCGGTCCAATCCCTTCTCGAAACGAGTGGACGATTCGCTCCGAAGTCCGAGGGCTCCCGACGTGCGCATGATCGAAGGGCCGTGGAAGTTGGCCGCCTCGAGCAGCAAGTCGGTGGTGTCGTTGGTGATCTCGCTGTCCAGGCTGCCCATGATGCCCGCGATCACCGAGGGTTTGACCTTGTCGGCGATGACCAGCATCTCTGACGTGAGCACCCGTTCCGATCCGTCCAGCGTCACGATCGTCTCGCCATCTCTGGCTCGACGCGCGATGACCCCTCCACCCTCGATCTTCGAGAGGTCGAACGCATGCAGTGGTTGTCCCACGGTCCACATAACGTAGTTGGTGATGTCCACCACGTTGTTGACCGGACGCATGCCGGCGTGCGCGATACGCGCTTTCAACCACGGCGGCGAAGGCTGCACCGTGATCCCGCGGACCACGCGGGCGGCGTACCTGGGGCACAGATCCGGATCCCACACTTCGACCGTCACGTCGTCCTCGACGGCGCGCTCCCCTACCGGGAACGTGAAGTCGGTCTCTTCGCAGAAGGCGGCCTCGGTGACCGCGCCGATCTCGCGCGCAAGCCCACGGATCGACAGGCAGTCCGGGCGATTGGGCGTTACCTCGACCTCCAGCACGTACTCGCTGATGGGGAGGCGATCCGCCAGGGCCTCTCCCGCCTCCCAGTCGTCGGGGAGGGCCACGATGCCCTCGCTCTTCTGCTCGAAGCCGAGTTCCGCTTCGGACATGATCATGCCCGATGACGCCACGCCCCGCAGCTTCGCCTCCCCGATCAACATGCCGTTGGCCAACACGGCCCCCGGAAGGCAGATGGCGACCGTCTGGCCCGCGGCGACGTTGTGCGCCCCGCAGACGATGGTGCGCGGCTTGTCTTCGCCCACGTCGACGGTGCACACGGAGAGCTTGTCCGCATTCGGGTGCTTCTCGCGGGTGAGCACCTTGCCCACGACGAAGCGCTCGATCACGTCGTCACGGGCGGGGACTCCCACCAGTGCGACCCGCTCCACCTCGGTGCCGGTGAGGGCGAGCCGCGAGGCCAGTTCGTCGACGGGAAGATCGATGGTGACGTGCTCTCGCAGCCACGAAAGGGGGGCCTTCATTGTCGCTCCATCCTCGGGGTGATGACCGTCGTCTGGTGTGCGCCCGGACGAGGCGCTATCAGAACTGGCGCACGAAGCGCAGGTCGTTCTCGTAGAACAACCGCAGGTCGGTGACGCCATGCTTGAGCATCGCGATACGTTCGATGCCCATGCCGAACGCAAAGCCGGTGAACTCCTCGGGGTCGTATCCCACGAACCCGAACACGTTGGGGTCGACCATGCCCGCCCCCAGGATCTCGAGCCAGCCGCTGCGCTTGCACAGGCGACATCCGACCCCGTCGCAGATCATGCACGACACGTCCACCTCTACCGAGGGTTCGGTGAAGGGGAAGAAGTGCGGACGCAGCCGGATGCGCCGGTCGGCTCCGAACATGGCGCGCGCGAATACTTCGAGCGTACCCTTGAGGTCGGCCAGCGTGATGTCCCGGTCGACCACCAGCCCCTCGACCTGGTGGAACATCGGGGTATGGGTGGCGTCGGAATCACGCCGATACGCCTTCCCGGGAGCAATGATGTAGACGGGCGGGCGGCGCCGCTCCATGGTCCTCACCTGAACGGGCGATGTATGCGTGCGCAACAGGATGTCGTCCCGCACGAAGAAGGTGTCGTGCAGGGAGCGAGCCGGGTGATCGGCCGGGTGGTTCAGGGCCTCGAAGTTGTAGTAGTCGGTCTCGATCTCGCGACCCTCGGCCACCTCGTAGCCCATCGAGACGAAGATGTCCTCGATCTCGCGCAGGGTGGAAGTGATCAAGTGGAGATGCCCGAGCGGCATGGAGACGCCGGGTAGGGAGACGTCCACAGCGTCACGCTCGAGGGAGCCCACGAGCTCTTCGGCCTCGAGCGACACCTGCCTCTCCTCGAGGGCCTTCTCCAGGTCTCTCTTGATGAGATTGCCGAAACGGCCTACTGCCGGACGCTCCTCCACCGCGAGTTGCGGGATGCTCCGCAGCAACTGCGTGAGTTCGGCGCGGCGGCCGAGAAGACGTACCCTCGCCTCCTCCAGCGCGGCCAGACTGACGGCGGACTCGACCGCGGCCATACCTTCGACATAGATGGAACGCAGGTCGTCTCGTTGGATCTGCGACAGGATGGTGTCGTTCGCTGGAATGGTGCCTCCCTTCGGTGAGGGACTACGCTAGCAGACCCTCACCGGCTTTGCCAAGACGACCCCCGGTCAGTCGCTCCTGAGTCAGTTCGTACAGCAGGATGGTGCCGGCCATCGCCACGTTCAACGAGTCGAATCCGGCCTGAGGTATCACCACCCGGCGCGTGGGCGTGGAGAACTCCGGAAGACCGCCCCGCTCGGCGCCCAGCACCAGGATGGCCGGTCCTTCCATCGAGAGATCCCGCGCTTCGACATCGCCCTGCAGATCGGCGACCACCACCTGCGGCACGAGGCCGCCCCTGCGACCCTCCGCCTCGAGTTTGGCGGCGATGTCACCGGGTGTGACCTCCACCACGACTCGGGTGAGGAATTGCGCCCCCATCCCGGCGCGCAGCGCTTTGGGCCCATACGGATCCGCGGTGCCCGGGCTGCAGATCACACCCACTGCCCCGAAGGCGACCGCGCTCCGCACGATCGTGCCCACGTTGCCGGGATCCCCCACTCCCGCGACGTACACGGTGACCCCCGCGTCGATCGCCAGATCGCCCAGCGACCACTCGACCGCCTCGAAGACACACACCACGTCCGCGGCGCCGCCCAGCGCGCTGGCCTGGGCCATGACTTCCTCTTCGCACACGCCGATGTCGAGTTCGTCCTCCTCGGCCTCGCTCAGCAACTCGGCCGGTAGCCGGTCCAGCAGGTCCTTTCTCACGAGAACCTCCACAGGGAGTTCGCCCGCCCGCACCGCAGCCAACAGCAGGTCGAAGCCCTCGCAGACGAACAGGGCCCGGTCGCGGCGATGCCTCTTCTTCTGAAGCTTCTGCGCGAGCTTGATGCTGTCGTTGTGTCTTCCTGCGATCTCGCGGATCAACTCGGACTCCTCTCAGCTAGGTGCTGCGGAACCGGATGTGTGGCGGGCGGCGCACCGGGCACCGCACCAGCCACCGCACTCACCACCGGGCACAGCGCGGACCTCTCACGCCGGCTCAACCGGTCGGCAACGCTTCCTCGGGCAGTCTGCGAGGCGCGGGCCGGCGCCGCGCTATCAGCGCCGCCCCCACAGTCAGTGTGCCTACCCGCCCAGCGTACATGGTCAGGATGATCACGACCTTGCCTGCCATCGTCAGCTTGGAGGTGAGTCCGAGCGACAGACCCACCGTGCCGAAGGCCGAGACCACCTCGAAGAGACCTGTATCCAACGGTATGTCTTGTCCTGTGTCCAGGAGGAGCAGCGTCATGACAAGGATGAACACAGCCGAGGCAACCACCAGGGTGAGCGCCTTCGTCACTTGAGCCTGCCCGATCCGGCGAGAAGCGAACTCCGTATCCCCCGCTCCCCGGAAGGTCGCCCGCATGGACGCAGCGATGATCCCGAAGGTGGTGGTCTTGATTCCGCCCCCGGTGGATTCGGGCGACGCGCCGATGAACATGAGGATTATGAACAGGAAGATCGTCCCGGGGGCGAGCCCTGCGATCGGCACCGTGTTGAACCCGGCTGTACGTGGCGTCACCGCCTGGAAGAATGCCACCAGGACCCTCCCCGGTGCCCCCAGGCCGGCTAACTCGGGCGAAGTCCACTCGAGCGCGAGGAATGCGAGCGTCCCCACCGACAGCAACCCGGCGGTCACGAGGATGACCATCTTGGTTTGGAGAGCGTAGATACGTCCCTTCCGTGGGCGGGCGAGGTCCAGGATCACAGGAAACCCAAGCCCACCCCCGATGATGAGGCACGCCACCGTGAGGGTGACCACCCAATCGTCGCGGAACCCCTCGAGGCTGTTCGTGAAGAGGGCGAAGCCCGCGTTGTTGAACGCACTTATCGAGTGGAAGGCCCCGTAGCCCAGTGCACGCAGCGGGCTGTATCCGTGATGGAGCAGGAAGTCGCCGGCTAGGATCAAGGTGCCCACACCCTCGAAGACGAGGGTCATTAGCAGGATCGCGAGCACGAGACGCACCACTCCGGCGAGACGCAGGTGACCCAACGTCTCTTGGATCACCAGCCTGCCTTGCAGGCCGATGCGTCGCCTCGCCAGGAGGAAGAGCATGGTGGCCGCGGTCATGATGCCCAGGCCGCCGAGCTGGATGAGGATGGCGATCACCGCCTTCCCCAAGGGCGTGAAGACGGTGGCGGTATCGACCGTAATAAGCCCGGTCACGCACACCGCGGACGCGGCGGTGAACAGGGCGTCGATGTAGGCGAGGGAGCCCGGCGCCGCCGTCATCCCGGGAAGCGAGAGGACGGCGGATCCGATGAGGATGGCGGCAGCGAAACTGAGGAGGACCACTCGGGGTGGCGACAGCCTCATGTGCATGGATATACCCGGCCTCGCTGCCGCCGTCCGCGGCGTGTTCCTATGCGGTCAGAGCCGCCTTGGCTTTGCCCGCGATCTCGGCGAAGACCTGAGGTTCCCGCACCGCAAGGTCGGCCAGCATCTTGCGATTGAGCTCGATGTTCGCTTCCTTGAGACCGTGTATGAACTGGTTGTAGCTCAAGCCGTGCTCCCGGGCGCCCGCGTTTATGCGCTGGATCCACAACTTGCGGAACTCGCTCTTGCGGGCTTTGCGGTCGCGATAGGCGTAGGTGTAAGACTTGAGCAGCTGTTCCTTCGCCTGGCGATAGTTGACGCTCTTGAGGCCGCGATACCCCTTAGCCTCTTCCAACGCCTTGCGGCGCTTCTTCTTCGCGTTGACGCTGCGTTTGATGCGTGCCATCGGTCGGCCCTCCTAGATTCCCAGAAGGGCGCGGCAGTGGCCCAGATTGGTGCTGTCCACCGCAACGTCCTTACGAAACTTCCTCTTGCGCTTGCTCGGCTTCTTCGTGAGGATATGGCTCGAGAAAGCGCGACGGTGGACGAGTTTGCCCGTCGCAGTGCGCTTGATCCGCTTCTTCATGCCCTTATGAGTCTTCTTCTTCATCCGCATCCCTGCTGTCGTTCGCTTCTACAGTTCATCTCGAACGCCGCTGTGGGCGCTCGAGTCGCACCGAGCCGTTGGCCTGGTGCCACGACGGAATCAAGATCGGCAGACCGGCCGGGGCCGCCTAGTGCTTCTTCGGCGCCAACATCATGATCATGTTGCGTCCATCGAGATTCGGCTGACTCTCGACGTCACCCAGTTCTTGGAGCTCCTCGGCCATCCTTCTCAGAAGACGCTCGCCCAAGTGCGGGTGCACCAGCTCACGCCCTCGGAACATGATGGTGAGCTTGACCTTGTCGCCCTTGGCGAGGAACCGCTCGACGTGCCTCTTCTTCGTAGCGAAGTCGTGATCGTCGATCTTCGGCCGCAGCTTGATCTCCTTGATGCTGATCGTCGTCTGCCGCTTGCGCGCCTCTTTGGCCTTCTGTTCCTGTTCGTATCGGTACTTCCCGTAGTCCATGACCTTGCACACCGGTGGGCTGGCCATGGGGGCCACCTCCACCAGGTCGAGGTTCAGACGATCGGCATACTCCGCTGCTTCGCGCAGACTGACGATGCCGACTTGCTCCCCTGCGGGACCTATCAACCGTACCGATTCGGCGCGGATCCGATCATTGATTCGAGTGGTCTCAGCTATCTTGCTCAACACCTCCCCGGCAGTGCCGGATCGATCTGCCTACACATGCACGAAAGCGGCAGCCTCTGGCCACCGCTCCACTTCCGCCTTTGGCGGATACGGATATGCATGAAGCCGACCACGTTGCGGCCGCGCCTCGCGCATTCTCCATGTTGGACCCGGCACCTTACTTGGCGCGAGGTGGGAAGAGTGGTTTCCACTTTATGTGCAGGCGGCAGTATAGCCCACCGTACTCGGGTTCTCAAGCACGCAAGGCCATCGTCGTGAAGACCGCACCGCCGGATTCAAGCGACGATCACGGGCATGCGTGACGCCGCCGCAATCTCGTCGATCGCCAGAGAGCGGGCGCGGGTTCCCAGATCGCCGTCGGCGTGAGAGCGGAGCGAGACGGTGTCACCCTGCGACTCCCTGTCCCCGACGACCACCATGAAGGGCACCTTGAGAACCTCGTTGTCGCGGATCTTGCGGCCCATGGACTCGGTGCGATCGTCGACCTCCACCCTCAAGCCGACCGCGGCGAGCGCCGCCGCGGTCTGCCGCGCGTACTCGTTGTGCCTGTCGGCCACGGGGATGACCACCGCCTGCACCGGCGCGAGCCAGGCCGGAAAGGCGCCCCCGTAGTGCTCGATCAGGATGCCCAAGAAGCGCTCGATGCTTCCCAGGACGGTTCGATGGATCATGACCGGACGGTGGCGCTGGTTATCGTCGCCCACGTACTCCAGGTCGAAGCGTTCGGGCATGGCGAAGTCGAGTTGGCAGGTGGCGCACTGCCAAGTGCGGCCCATCACATCCTCAACGTGGAAGTCTATCTTGGGGCCGTAGAACGCCCCGTCGCCCGGGTTCAACGTGTATTCGAGGCCGGCGCGATCGAGCGCCCCGGCCAGAGCCTTCTCAGCCGTCTCCCACATCTCCGCACTGCCGATGGACTTCTCCGGCCGCGTGGAGAGCTCGAGGTGCACGCGATCGAAGCCGAAGGTGCGGTAGATCTTGCGGGTCAACTCGATGACCCCCACCACCTCGTCCTCGATCTGTTCGGGCAGGCAGTAGATGTGCGCGTCGTCCTGCGTGAACGTGCGCACCCGGAAGAGCCCATGAAGGACTCCCGAGAGCTCGTGGCGATGGACCAAGCCGAGCTCGGCCATCCGCAAAGGGAACTCCCGATACGAGTGCTGTTCGGCACGGTAGATGAGTATGCCCCCCGGGCAGTTCATCGGCTTCACCGCGTAGTCGGCGTCGTCGATGCGGGTGAAGTACATGTTGTCTTTGTAGTTCTCCCAGTGTCCCGACTGCTCCCACAGCGCGCGGTCGAGGATGATGGGCGTCTTGATCTCTTCGTAGCCGGCGGCGCGGTGCTCCGCGCGCCAATAGTCGAGCAGCGCGTTGATCACCCGCATTCCTTTAGCATGGAAGAAGGGGAAGCCGGGGCCCTCGTCGTGGAAGCTGAAGAGATCGAGTTCCCGGCCCAGCTTGCGATGGTCACGCAGGCGAGCCATCTCGAGCTTCTCGAGGTGGACGTCCAAATCCTTCTTCGACCAAAAAGCCGTGCCGTAGACGCGGGTGAGCATGGTGTTGGCGGAGTCGCCGCGCCAGTACGCGCCGGCGATCGACAGGGCTCGAACGGCGGGGATGCGCCCCGTGTCGGGAAGATGCGGGCCGCGGCACAGATCGACGAAGTCCCCGTGGCGATAGAGCGAGATGGTCTCTCCCTGAGGAAGGTCACGGATCAGCTCTGCCTTGTACGGCTCGCCGGCGAACAATTCCAGGGCCTGTTCCCTCGACACTTCCTCGCGGACGAAAGGCCGGGCTTCCTTGATGGACCGCTCCATCTCGGCCTGGAACCTGGCAAGATCGTCTTCGGTGACCGGCTCGGGGAACTCAAAATCGTAGTAGAAGCCGTCCTTGATCGCAGGGCCGATAGCGACCTTGGTGCCCGGGAACACCCTCGTCGCCGCCTCCGCCAGCACGTGCGCGCTCGAGTGACGCAACACCTGAAGGCCTTCTTCCGACGCGGGAGTCACGATGCTCACCTGGTCACCTTCATGCACGGGCGTGGCAAGATCAACCAGTCTCCCCCCCACGGTCGCGGCCACCGCCGCTTTGGCCAGGCGCGGGCCGATAGTCTCGGCCACCGTGAGTGCGGTTGCACCTTCCGGGACGGAGAGCTTTGTACCATCAGGCAGGATGACGTCCATGAGTCCTCGCTCGAAGCCGGGGTCGCAACGGGCGGACCGTTTGCCGCCCCGCCGATGAGTATAGCAACCGACTGCCGGCGGACGTTCGTCCACCGACCGGGCCCTCGGTGCGCCGCCCAGTGCGCCTGGTCGGGCAGCCGGCTGCGCATCCATCGGCGATAAACAAAGGGAGTCCCGGCAGGGACTCCCAGAAACAAGTGGGCGATACTGGATTTGAACCAGTGGCCTCTTCCGTGTCAAGGAAGCGCTCTCCCCCTGAGCTAATCGCCCGATCAGCCGGGACATAGTACAGCCGCCTCGACCGCGCGGCAACCCGAACGGGACAGTTTCTAGCGGTACACATCCACCGGCATGCCGACGGGCAGCAGCGGATAGATGGCGTCGGTGGCCCAGTAGGGGATACGCACGCACCCGTGACTCGCCGGATATGTGGGGATCGAGTACGACCCATGGATCGCTATCCCCCCGTAGAAGTAGGAGGGTTTGTAGAGCAGGCCCAGGGAACTCTCACGCCAAGCGTCTATCTTCCTAAGAATGCGGAAGCTTCCCGCCGGTGTGGGGGTGCTCGAGGCGCCGGTGGACACGGCCAGGATGCGCGTGACCCGGTTCCCGGAGATCAGGAAGAGCACCTGTCTCGTGAGGGCGATCTCTACGCGCTCACCCGCCGCCCAGTTGCGTGGGCTCGGCGTGACCGCCGTGTCCAGCCGCTTCCAGACACTCGGGCCCACCGTGCCTGTCCTTTCGAGCCCCTCCACTTTCTGGAAAGCCCTCACAGCATCGCGGAGGGCCTCGTCGAACTTCGCGTCGGCGACACCCACAGCGTACTTCAGCGCCGCCAAACGTTGCTCCAGCAAAGCGACGTAGGCGCCCGTGGAGCCCTGCTGCAAGGTCACTTGGGGGATCGCCGGCACCGGAGCCGGCTGTGTGGTCAAAGGCACCAACGGCTGGTACAGGGCACGATAGAGGAGGACCGCTGCCTGCGCCCGCGTCAGCGTTCCGAGCGGCATGAAGCGCCCGTCCAGGGTGCCCTTCACGACCCCCAACCTCACTGCGTCGGCAACCTCAGCGCGGTGGATCGCGTAGATATCGTAGCGATCGCTGAACCCGGCCAGCCAGCCGTCTACCTGTGCCGAGTCGAGAGCGATCTCCACACCCTCTTGAGGCTCGGTCTGGAAACGATAGACAAGCGCGCGGATCATGAGCGTGGCCACCTGCTGGCGAGGGATCCCTAGGCTCGGGGAGAAGGTGGTGCGAGTTGTGCCCATGAGCAGGCCCGCCTCGTAGAGCGAGGCGACCGGGGCCTGGAACCAGTCGGTGTCGGACACGTCATCGAAGGGCTCGTCAACAGCCTCGGGCGTCGCCAAGGCCCGCGAGAGCATGGCGGCGAACTGAGCGCGCGTAACCGTTTGGTACGGGCCGAAGGTGCCACCCGGCAGGCCCATGATCACACCCGCGTCGCTCAGCACGTCCACCGCTTCGTAGAACCAGTCCGTCGGCTCCACGTCTGGGAAGGGAAGAGCCGACGCCGCCGAGACTCCGACACCGAGGAGCAACAACGCTGCAAGCGTCGAAACGATCATTGCTCTCGCCGCGATTCGTGCCACCAATGCCACCTCCACCGAGTCTCCGACACCGCCCGAACTACGCGCGAAGGCCCGCCGCAGCGGACCTCGATCTATCTGGTAAAGAGGCGCCGACCGGAGTCGAACCGGTGTAGCGGGTTTTGCAGACCCGTGCCTAAGCCACTCGGCCACGGCGCCTCGTGCCTGGCGCGCACAAGAAAAGCGGGACTCATGAGCCCCGCGTCGCCGCAATGAGGTTGGAGCGGATGAAGGGATTCGAACCCTCGACCTTCTGCATGGCAAGCAGACGCTCTAGCCAACTGAGCTACATCCGCCCGCTCCATCCCACGGCCACTGCGGCCCCGCCGAGCATCGCCCGGCGGGTCAGGATTATAGCCGAGCCTCCAGGCAGATGCAAACCGATCCCGCGACCGCTCTTCCCCCATCGCGCCAGGCCTCACGTGTTGGGGGATCCCACCGGCCACTGAGGCTAGCGCCCTCCGTCGAGAGCCTGATTGGCGAGCTCATCCGGCCGCGAGTTCTCCTCGCGAGCCACGTGCACTATCTCCACCCGTTCGAAGCGCTGGACCAACGCGCGGGCCTGCAGGTACAGCTCCTTCAGCTGTTCGCTCTTGACTCTGTACTCCCCACGGAGTTGCCTCACCAGCAGCTCCGAGTCCGACAGTATCCTGAGCCGACCGATGCTCCGGTCGAGCGCAGTCTCCAAGCCGGTGATCAACGCCTGGTACTCCGCCTGATTGTTGGTCGCCACCCCGATGCGCGCCCCCAACTCCTCGACGATCTCCCCCTGCTCGTCCTCAAGCACCACGCCGATCGCACCCGGCCCGGGGTTGCCTCGGGAGGCGCCATCGACTCGCAAGGTGAAGGTGCGAGTGGGTTCGCCGTTGGGCGCGTCGTCACTGTCCGGGCCGCCGACCCGTTCCCCGCCCGCCTCCTCGAGGTCGAAGAGCCGCACGACGCCGTTCGCCTCGCCCGCATGAGACACGGACTTGGCCGCGTGCCACGGCGACCGACCCGCTTGGGAGAAGACGACCTCGACGTCGTGCTCCGCGACAGCGGCTCCGAAACCCTCACACCAGCGGCGCAAGGCCCACGTCTCCAAGTGCCCGTGCGGGACCGCGACCAGTGCCAAACCCGCATCGGCCGCCTTCTCCGCATCGTGGTACTTCAAGTCCCCGGTAAGAAGCACGTCGGCCGAGCGCGCGGCCTCAGCGATGAAGCTGGAGCCGCTCCCCGTGACGACGGCGACGCGGTCGACCATGTGTTCGATATCGCCGGCGAAGCTCACCTCCGGCAGACCGAAGACCTCGGCTGCGGTCTCGGCCAGCGCAACCAGCGACACCTCGCTGCGCGTGGAGCCCACTCGCCCTTGTCCCCCGGTGAGGGAGACGTTCTCCACCGGGTACACATCGAACGCGGGTTCCTCGTAAGGGTGCGCGCAGATGAACGCCTGCACAGCGGCGACCACCCTGTTCTCCGGAACGATGGTCTCCCACCGCACCTCGGCGACACGGACACTCTCACCAGCACGGCCTACCGTCGGATGCGTGGACGGTCCTGCCACGAACGTGCCCTCGCCGCGATTCTCGAAAGAGCATCCTTGGTAGTCGCCGATGCGTCCCCCTCCAGCTTCGAACACAGCTCGGGAGACACGTTCGACCTCACCCTCCGGTATGAATCCCACCAACTTCTTGACTCGCGACGGGGTGCGAGCGAGCGGGAGTATGTGCGCCAGACCCATCTCCCTGGCCACCAGGTCGCAGAGGCCACCGGGAGCACCATCCAGATTCGTGTGGGCCGCCAGCAGGGCGACGTCGGCGGCTACCAACTGTGTGATCAGGACACCGACTCTGTCGGCGTCGGTGACGCGGGTGATGGGAGCGAACAGCAGAGGATGGTGCGTGATGATCGCCTGGAAGCCCTCTACTACGGCTTCCTTGACGACCTCCTCGGTGAGATCCAAGGCGACGAGGACGCGCCGCAGCTCCGTGCCCCGCCGCCCTACGAGGAGGCCGACGTTGTCCCAAGACTCAGCCAGCGCCCGCGGCGCCGCCAGTTCGATCATGCGCTCCAGGTCTTCAACGAGCATCGAGGCTCCCCGGTTGCCGAGTGGTCGGGCGGCATCGCTCTACTGCCAGTATCGGGCAAATGCAGCGGCCAGTCCAGGGGCGACGTGTCAAGTGCCCGCGCTACCGGGGGCGGTTCACCACTCCTGGTAGTCATTCTTCCTTCTTGGGGTGTCCATGGGGACGGGGCGAGGTCACCGTGGACACGATGAGGTCCACGTAGCTGTTCTTCTCTACCTCCACCCCGGCAGTCGGACTCTCCCCGATGACAAGGTTGGGCGGATAGTCCCGTGTCTCCCGAAGGACGATCCTCGCGCGCAGACTGTACGTGGCCAACATGGCCGTGGCCTGCTCCGGCGAGAGCCCCACGACCGCGGGCACTATCACCATGGTCGGCGCGTTGCTTATGGAGATGATGACCGTAGATCCGGGCTGCGCGTCTGTACCCTTCTTGGGGTTCTGATCCACTACCGTGCCGCCGGTGAGCGTCGATGCCACTGGCTGCACCGTCGCCACCAACTTCATGCCCTCGATCAGATCTACAGCGGCGTCCTGGTTCATGCCGACCACGTCGGGCGTCTTGACCGTGCCCTTGCCCGAGGACAGCCAGACACTGACCGACTTGCCCTTGGCTAGCTTCGTGCTCTCTTCGGGGTCTTGACGGGCGACGTCACCGGCCTTCACATCGGCGGACGGCTGGTCTCCAGCGTTCTTGAAGACGAAGCCCGCCGCCTCGACCTTCTGCCTGGCCTCAGCTTCGCTCAGGCCCATGACTCCAGGCACGACCACCAGATCGGTGCCAGCGCTCCCGAAATTGGAAGAAATCGCGTATGCCCCCCCGGCCAGCGCCAAAATAAGGACGACGACCAGAATCCAGGGCCAGACGCTGCGTCGCCGAGGCGGTTCATCGTGCTGAGGCTCCGGGGCACGATCCAGGGCGTCCGACACCTTCGGGCGCACTTGGGTGGGCTGAGCCACGAAAGCCGCGGCGGCAGGACTCATGACCCTAGTGGCCTCTTCCCTGAAGACGGCAGGCGCGCTGATCGCCTGTCCGTCCTGGACCTTGCGTAGATCGTCGAGCATGGCCTGGGCGGTGAGGTAGCGTTCGGTGGGCTTCTTGCCCAAAGAGCGCAGAATGACCGCCTCCAGGTCCTCGGGGGCATCGGGGGCGATGTTGCGCGGGGGGATGGGGTGCTCGTGCACATGTTGCGTGGCGATGCTCACCGGATTGTCGCCGTCGAACGGCGGCCTGCCGGTGGCCATCTCGTACATGACCACGCCCAGCGAATAGAGATCCGACGCGGCCTCGACGGGCTGCCCCTGAGCCTGTTCGGGTGACAGATACTGGGCCGTCCCCAGGATAGACCCGGCTTCAGTCATGGTAGAGGCGCTACCGGCCCGGGCGATGCCGAAATCGGTGACCTTGGCCCGGCCGTCGTTGTCGATGATGATGTTCTGCGGCTTAATGTCGCGGTGGATGATGTCCCGGCGGTGGGCGGAGCGCAGCGCTTCGAGGATCTGCACGGAGATGGAGATCAGGAGGTCTGAACTGAGCGGCGCGCATGTGAGGATGATCTCCTTGAGCGATCGCCCCTCCAGATACTCCATGGCGATGTAGTAGGTGCCTTCCGCCTCTCCCCGGTCGTAAATCTGCACGATGTTGGGGTGGTTGAGGCCGGCAGCGCTGCTGGCCTCGCGACGGAAGCGCTCCACGAACTGCTCGTCGTGCGCATAACGAGTGGAGAGGATCTTGAGAGCGACCTGGCGGCCCAGGAGTCGATCGTTGGCCAGGTATACATCGGCCATGCCGCCGCTACCCAGCTTGCGCGCGATCTCGTAGCGATCTTCGAACACTCGTCCTATCAAGGTCTTACCGTCCTTCGGCACACCTTTGTGCCCGTGGTCACGCGCGCCGTTGCGAGGTCGTAAGCGTGGAATGGGAGTTCAGAATAGCCCAGGTGCGCTGTTCGGCAACTCCGAGTCCAAGACAACGGCTGCCAGCTACTCTCGTTCCCCGGGAGCGTCGACCGGTACGAGGAGTCCCAGCTCGGCCACATGGTGAAGAGCGCGGGCCAGTTCGGCCGCTTCCTTCCAGCTTACCACTCGCCCACGCTTCCGCAGGGCAGCAGCCAGCCCGTCTCCAAACTGAGGGCCCTGCCTATCGACCGCCAGGTCCTCTCCTCAATCCGGCGCGCTTGCTTGGTTCTTCCGTTGCGATATAGGAATCATCTTGGCTTCTTTGAAAGACACATTGAATGGTAGGCCGAAGCTCACCTTCACGTTGGTGATACCGGCCACTTCCATACCCTGAATTACTTTGCATCCGCATGAACTAACTGCATCACGCACCGTCTCTGCCGCAGAATCGCAGGCCAATACCACAATCGCATCGTAGTCCTTTGCGTGGTCCGCCAGCTTCTTACGCTTGCTTGTTGGCCACATGCATAAGAACAAGCTTCTATATAACTTTGTTCTGACATCTGCTCTTGTTAGTTCTGATTGAATTCCTTCCATGTACTGCTCGAAA
>DASRMJ010000029.1:0-4942 GCA_035647995.1 Thermoleophilia bacterium
CTAGAACTGTCTCCTAACGAGTGCAATACAGGTCTTCGGGGTGGGGCGGGGCAAAAGATCACCATCGCGGGATAGTGCGACAGTGGTGCGTTCCCTCAGTGATCCCCCCCGAGAGCCGGCCGAACGAGGGGACCGGCCGGCTGTGAACTACTCAACTCCTGCGTCGACGTAGCCCCCAGCTCTCGAACTCCCCGTAGGTGTTCCGCAAGTTCGTGGAGGCGGCTGTAGCTCCTAAGGACGCTGGTGTCCTTGAGTTGCGCGTCGGCTGGTGAACCGGAGAGAGGGCGGTCCGCACAGCCTGAACGAGTCTCTTCAGTTCGGCGAATTGCCATTCGGAGAGATGGCTCTGGCGACCAGACTTGGAGACTGCGATCGGGTCGAGGGTCAGTGGGAGCTGCCCCCCGTCTGGTCTTGGACTCGCTAGTGACCACCTCGGCGTTCACCGTCACTTCTTGATCACTTTGCGTCCCACCCCTAGAAGCGGTCTGAAACAGACCGGGCACCAACTCGGATCCCCCGGCCAACGCCGGCACCCCACGTGCCCGTTGCCGATGCCGTGGTCATTTGGTAGTGTCGGCGGACGCGGCTGCGTGCTGCCGGTGCCCTCTTCCACCTCGGACAGTCGACGGTTGGATGTGATTCGAAAGCCGCCCCGTCTCGCCATCGTCGTGCCTTGCTACAACGAGGAGGAAGCCCTTCCCGAGACGAGCACTCGTCTCGATGCGCTTCTTGTGGAGCTGACCGGTGCGGGTCTCATCTCGTGTGAGAGCTTCTGCCTGCTCGTCGACGACGGCAGCCGAGACGCCACGTGGTCGGTCATCGAGGAGTGGCACGAGCGGAGCCCCAGGATCGCGGGCCTCAAGTTGGCTCACAACGCCGGCCACCAGAAGGCTCTGCTGGCGGGCCTGGAGCACGTAGCGGGTGGGGTGGACTGCGCGGTCTCCATCGACGCCGATCTCCAGGACGATCCGGCGGTGATAGGGGAGTTCATCACCAAGTACCGCGAGGGCTGCGACATCGTGCTGGGGGTGCGGCGCGAGCGCGCCACCGACACCCGTTTCAAGCGCTGGACCGCACAGGGCTTCTACCGACTCATGCGCATGCTGGGTGCGGACGTGGTCTACAACCACGCCGACTTCCGCTTGATGAGCCGCAAGGCGCTGGGCTTCTTGGGCCGATTCGGCGAGGTGAACCTCTTCCTGCGAGGAGTGGTGGGCCTCATCGGACTTCCGTCAGCCGTCGTCTACTACGACCGGCGGGCACGTTTCGCGGGAGAGTCGAAGTACCCGCTCACCAAGATGTTGGCCTTCGCGTTGGAGGGGATCACCTCTTTCAGTGTGGCGCCCATCCGCTTGGTCACCTACGTAGGGTTCTCGTTCTGCCTCCTCGCCCTGGCCGCCGCGGTATACAGTCTTGCGAGCCTGGCTTCGGGCGTGGCGGAGCCGGGCTGGACCTCCCTCATCCTCTCCGTCTGGTTCATCGGAGGAGTCCAGCTCATCAGCCTTGGCCTTCTGGGGGAGTACGTGGGCAAGATCTACCAAGAGAGCAAGGGGCGCCCCCGGTACTTGGTGGAGACGTCGCTTCTCGCCGACGTCGAGAGTGGAGAGCCGTGCTCAGGCGGTCCCGAGGAGGGCTTGAGCTGAACCCGTCCGGGCCAGGCGTGGGGATGCGGCGTGCGCGCGAGTGGACGGTCGGGGCGGTAAGCGCGGTCAGGGATCTCACGCCCGGCTTCCTCAGGGCACGCACCAACGTTGGTCTCGCCCTCCAGGTGTTCGTGATGAACAAGTTCCTCGTCGTTCTGGTGAGCATGGTCGCCAACTGGGAGGGCTGGCGGCGCCTTCTCTCGGTGGACATGGCCTACGAAGTCCTCGTCCGTAACTATCGATTCTTCGACGCCGGCTGGTACGTGGGGATCGCCGCCAACGGGTATGTGCACCCGAAGGAGACGGCCTTCTTCCCCTTGTTCCCCTTGACGATGCGGCTGTTCGGCTGGGTTCTTCCCGTGGGCTTCCTGGCCGCGGGGGTGCTCGTTTCCAACCTGGCCTTCTTCGGGCTTCTCTACGGCTTCGCACGATTGGCCCGCCACGATCTCGACGAACAGACCGCAAGGCGCGCCGTATGGTTGCTCGGGCTGTACCCCACCTCCTTCTACTTCTCGGCCGCCTACACTGAGGCCCTCTTCGGCCTGGCCACAGTCCTGGCGCTCTACTCGATGCGCAGACGGCGCTGGGCGCTGGCCGGCGTCGCGGGAGGGGCCGCCGCTCTGACACGCAACGTGGGCGTCCTTCTCGTCCTTCCTTTCTTGCTGGAGTATTGGAGCAGCCTTCGCGAGGGGAGTGCGAAGCCGGGGAAGCACCCGGTCTCTCGGAGTCGCGGACGTCGCAGCCTGGCGAGCGTGCTGTGGGTGGGGGTGATCGGAGCCGGCGGCCTACTCTACGTGGCCTTCCTTCGGTGGCGTTTCGGAGAGCCGTTCGCCTTCGTCAACACGCAATCGCTTTACGGACGCGAGTCCCTCATGCCGTGGTCCACTCTCTACCGCGGCTACCGCTTCGGCCTCCAGCAGATAGCGGCCGTCGACCTGCCCATCACGTGGCACGATCTCTACTTCACCACGCAGCTCTTCTTCGTGACCTTGGTCCTGGTCGTGCTGGTGGCCTCCGTCGGGAGGATGCGCTGGTCCTATTGGGTGGTCATCTTGTATTCGTTCACGATCCCGATGGTTGGACCGTCCACCGAAGGCGTCGTCGACTACTTCATCTCGTTCTCTCGCTACTCGGTTGTGATCCTGCCGCTCTTCCTCGGCCTCGCCGGACTGCTTCGGAACCGCCGGCTCTGCCGGGCGTACGTGGTGGTGTCGGTGGGGCTCCTCGTATTGTTCGTGTACGCCTGGTCGGTGGGCACGTGGGTCGCCTAGTCTCGCGCCCGCGCTCGCGGGTAGGACACGGAGCCTTGGCCGAGAACTATAGTGCTGTTGGCGGGCGGGAGGGAGATGGCCAAGTCGGAGGGCGGGCGGTACGACCGCCCGGCGTGGGACGATGAGTTCGAGGTAGCCTTCGGGAGCTTGACGGTTCCGGCGGTCGAGGTGGCCGCGCGGCACTCGATGCTCGGGCCGACAGACCCCGCGCGTGAGACGCAGTCAGCGCCGACCTCCACTCCAGGGCAACGGGAGGGCGAGGGGCCGGCACCGGCCCACCCGCCACTCGCCGAACCTGAACCGGTCGTAATCGCGCCGGCCGAACCACTTCTGGCCGGAGCGCTGCCGGAATCTCTTGAATCAGTTGTGACGGAGGCCCCGAAGGAGGTACTGATGGAGGCCCTGATCGAGGCCCTGAAGGAAGAGTCACTGCGTCCGGACGACGACGCGCCGGCCGAAGCTCGATTGCTTCGGGATGAGGAAGGCGCCACGAGCATGCGGAGCGCACTTGGAGCGGCCCGTCCCTCCGGTAGAGGAGCGCCCGCGCGACCGATGAAAGAAGGGTTGCGTCATCTGTTCTCTCCCACTCGGGTGGCACCCGCCGGCCCTCGTCGGGCGGGGCCGATGACGGATTCCAATCACTCCTCGCACTACGAGGCGTTCCTCCGGAGGGCGGCGCTCCGTTCCCACGTCATCTCGAGCGGATATGAGCGTCTCGATGATCTCATGGGCGGTGGGCTCCGCCCGGGCCTGCACTTTCTGACCGGACACCATACCCGGATGCGGCGGGCCTTCCTGGACAACCTCATGTGGGGGGCGGTCGAGCACAAGCGCCCCATCTGGTATTGCGCCCTCGACACGGGAGCACAAGCGGTCTGGGAACGAATGATCGTCGCTCTCGGCTACCTTCTTGGCGAACCGGTTCTTCCCCAAGAGTTGCGCGCATCGTCGGGGGTCGATGACGTGGGCGATCGGGTGGGACGCATCGACGCTGCCCTGGTGGAGGGCGTTTTCCCCTACGTGTGGCTCCGGGACTCGGTCGAAATGGCCGAGCAGGGGAGCCCCGGCCAATTTCTGGCCTCGCTGGACGCGTGGCTCACGTGCGAGGACAGCCCGCGCCTGCTCGTCATCGACTCCTTCTTCACGCTGTCCACCCTCCTGTCTGGAGATGAAGAAGCCGCCAATGGAGTCGATCTCGCCGGCGAGCTCGACCGACTCCTACGGAAGCGATCGTCGGCCGCGGTGGCAACGGTGCCGGTCGGTCCCGACGCTCTGCTCTGCGATGTGGGGCGAGGTTACCTGCGGCTTGGGGAACTCGAAGGCTCGGGAGACGGAACCGCGGAGAGCGTCTTGGTGACTGCGCGCGACGCGCACGGTGTCAGATCCCAGGTCTTCTTCGTCGACGGAGTGGCCGGCATCTTCGGGTAGCCGATCTCGGCCGACCGAAGCGGCCGCTCCGGGAATACGCTAGTGTCACCCGCCATCCTCGCCCGCTGGCTGCCGCCCACCGCCCGACTCCTGCCGGCTGCGGTCGGTCATTTGCCGACGGATTCTGTGGGGGCGGCGACGTGCCGAAGGCGGATCGGCGCGAAAGGGTTGAGAGATTAACCTTTCTGACGATATAGTGAATTGGAGAGTTCACCCGGTTGGTTCCAGCCGCCCGGAGTGGCTTTCTCCTCTCAGCGCCCCCCGGGCCCATCCCCCAGGGGGCGCTCCTCGCTCTTCTCGCTGAAAGGTGGTCATGCGTCCGTTTCTCCGCGGGAGTCCACACTCCTGCACTCTGCCTCGCGGCGCGTGGCCTTCTCGGCCGGGGCGCGTCGCTTGTACCGGCTTGGGGCACTACGCTAGAGTGCACCGGGGAACTGTGAAGCATGACGTCACGGAGGGCAGAGATGCCGGACGCCCCGGGCCCATTTCACGACACCTCGTCGGCCATCAGCCTGAACGACCGGGCGGCTGCTATCGTTGAGCGCATGATCGCCGAAGCGCCGAGCGACAGCATCGCTGCTCATCGGCTCGTCAACGGCG
>DASRMJ010000030.1:0-3533 GCA_035647995.1 Thermoleophilia bacterium
CTGGCCGGCGCCGAGGCTCTACTCTGCCGCTTCCGCTACTGGCTTTGCCGGCCGGGGAGCACAAGATGCTTCCCCTGCCGGATGACCCTGCCGGATTCTCTGAGCGCTTTCAAGGCTTTGGTCACGCTCACGCGGTGAGCCCCGACGAGAAAGCCGAGTTCCGCGTGGGTGAGTGGGAACTGGATGAGCAGCCCTTTCTCGGTGATCGTGCCGTGCTCGTGGGCCAGGTCGGTCAAGACCGCGTGGAGGCACTCCTCCAGGTGAGTCGCCGAGGTGCTGCTTGCACGACTCGTGAGCCAGGAGATCCGGTCGCTCATATTGCGGATGATCTGCAGGCCAATGTTCGGGTTGTCGGTCACCAGTCGTTCGAAACGCGCCTTCGTGAAGCCGCAGAGCAGGCTCTCCTCCATGCACTCCGCGGTCAGTGGATACTCGGCGTCATCACTGAGGAAGGTCTCTCCGAGGAAGTCCCCTGCTTTGCGGATGTCGACCAGGACTTCGCCCCCGTCGGTCCCCGCTTTCGCGAGCTTCACGCGGCCGGCCTTGATGATAAACATGATCCGAGCCTGATCCCCCTGGAGGAAAACCAGCTCACCTGCTTGATACTGCTTGCGCCAGGCGGCCTCGGTGAGCGCTTTTGCGTCCCGCTCGGGCAGATTTTGGAAGAGCCAGAGGTGGGCGAAGCAGATGGGGGACAGACCTTCTGTGCCAGCGGCTATTTCCTCACAGGTGCAGCGCATGCCGCCAAACTCCTTCGCTCTGTTCGCCGTCAGATGCCGCGTGATCCTCGGTTCTCGTCATGAGCAGATACTACTCTTCCCCGAGGACCTCTTCGACTCGCGCCCGAAACCAACCCAGGGATGCCGGGACTGTCTCGACCGGTGTCTGCGTGTAGTCGTAGAACTCAAGGACGGCCAGCTCATCGATGGGCTCGAGGCCAAAGTCCAGCACCACGATCTTGTCGTATCCGCCGAAGTTGATGCGCCCGTCGATCTCATCCCACCCCAGGCCCTCGATGAAGATGCTTCGCCACTCGCGCAGCCAGCCCGGGGTCATGATGAACACCCGCTCGCCCAGTCGTGCTCGTTCCACCGGATCCAGGAACGCCTCCACGCAGTTACGCGCCTGCAGGCGACGGCCGCCATGGCCGGCGAGCAAGAGGTTCATGTCCGGATGGCAGGCTCCGTAGAAGCAGGCCACCTCTTCCTCGCCCGCGAGCGCCTGTCCAAGTGCGGCTCCCAGCCGCTCATCGCTCACGTGAAGACCGGCGGGGAGCCAAGCGACGGCAAAGTCTGTCCCGCGCAGGTACTCAATCTCCTTGCGGAAGATGCTGCAGCCGAGGACTTTCAAGCGCATGGCCCCCGGTCATTCGGATTGGGGGGGCACGATGCCCCCCCGCATTGCCGCGAGTCGACCTCTATTCTCCCAGCGGGCCCCTTAGAGCGCCCGCGACACGATCGTATCGGCCACCTGCTCTGCCGAGGTGAAAGGGAAATCGGCCGCTGTGAGGACGGTTCCGGCGTCGCCCGCCCGGAGTTTGACATCACCGGAGACACACATGGTGTCGGCTCCGTTCGGGAAGGCTCCGATCAGCTCCTCCGGACTAGCGATCGGGAAACTCGCTCCCGCCAGTGCGCCTGCTATTTGCTGCTTGATGTCCTCTTTAGCATCCATGACCTAGACCTCCTCGATAGCTTTCTCGGCGGCCAGCTGCTCGCCTGCGGACATGGTACAGGGCTGGTCGTATGACTGTTGTAGCCATGGCTACATTCGAGCGGGCATCGCAGAGAAACGGTGAGATCAGACTCCGGCCGATCGGGCGTTCACCCGCCCGGGTGAGATGATGAACGGATGGGACGGCGGAACGGGCTGGGTACTTATGTGGTTGCTCGTATTCCTCTTCGTGGCCGCCTTCATCGCCAGCGTCGTACTCCTGGTTCGGGCTGCTGCTCACTAGCAGCCGCCATGGCGAGGTTGTGGCGTTCAGATGGTCTTCCCTTCGAGAATCAGGCGGTACCAGGGAGACGATGCATCAACGAGTCAATCATGACGAGATCGCCCGACTCTAGCGCCCGACGGGTGGGGAATCCGTGGGCGATGTTGGTGCGCGCACCCCAGGATACATGGGTGCTCCAGAACTTCTCGGCGCCGGCCAGGCGCATGGCGTACTCCCCGGCCGCCTCGACGGCGGCAGCCATGCCGAGGCCGGCCACACGCGCCCCGCCTCGCGCATGCGAGCTATCTCCTCCGGCTCCTTCACCAGTCTGAGTTGGGAGAGAACGGGCGTCGCATCCTTCGGCTCCATACCCGCGGGCTTGGCGTGGGGGTGCGTGAGCATCCGCAGCATGGACTGAGTGAGGAAGGAGTACTCCAAGCCCACGACGCCACTCTCCAGGCCGAACTCCCGGAAGTCGTGGGCGATGGCGTGGAGCATCCCCACCTCGTCCTCAAAACCCGCGATGCGGTCGAAGCGCGCCAGGACAGAGACATCAGCCACGTCGGTGGAAAGCACACCCAGAGCGACTTTGCCCTCCTGGGTGAGCATGGCGTAGGCGCACAGGCGACCGTCCCCAGTGAGGTAGAACATGTTCGAGGGTTTGGCAAGGAGCAACACATCAAGTTCTTGCGCCCGTATGAGTTCGCCGCAGCGCGCAACCCGTTTCTCGTATGCGAAGCCCGCCATGGGGTCAGCCTCTCCTTCTTGTCCGCCAATTCTGCCGGTCGACCAGGGTCGCCCCCGACGCGGCCACTCCCGACTAGAGCAGGCGCGTCGGGTCAGCCTGGCGCGGGGTCTTCACCACCAGGAAGCGAAACGTCTCGTCGCCCTCGTTCAGCAGCCGGTGGGGAATCTTGGCTGGGCTCTCGATGAGCATGTCTTTGGATACGCCTTCGCTCTCGTCGCCGATCTCCACCGTGCCTGAGCCCTCCAGGACGTAGAAGAAGGCATCCACCGGCGTGCTGTGCAACTTGAGCGCCTCACCTGGGCGGAGGGTGATCATCGACACTTGCACGTGCTCGGTGCTGTGGAGAGGACGGGCGCTCACTCCGTGGGGGTTGACGGTCTCGGGGGCTTCGGACGCCGTTACGATCTTCATCTGCTCCTCCTGTGACTCCTCGGGGACGCCGGGTTGCGATGCGCCCGACGCAAACTCGGGTCCACAACACCGGCCAGCGTCGACACGGTTCTCCTCCTTGCCTCCACACAAAACGCGTTCTCCAAGACTATCCGTTGGTCCCCGTCGCCGAAACTTCCCGTGCGCATCACCGCCTCCCAGCGACGTCGCGCTGCAGACTGGCCCCCATCCGCGCATGAGGCTCTCGGTCAGATGTTGGACTCCGCTTTCGGAGACGACGATTCGGAGGATGGCGACAGCGCCGGCCACAGTGCATTGATGCGGGCCGTGACGGCTTCCTGGTCGGCTCGGCCCCCCGTCACGAGACGAGCGAGGAGCGGTCCGATCAGGAGGTCGATCATCACCTCGATATCGATGTCGGTTCGGACGCGCCCCACCGACTGTCCGCGCTCCAGAATC